>VBAU01000567.1 GCA_005883855.1 Bacteroidota bacterium | reverse complement strand
ATTCAACATCTGTAATATGACAAAGAATATCTATTAACTTTTTCTTTCGCTGGCAGCTAACATTACCTGGCGTCTTATATGTATTCTATCAAATAAAAATTAAACTATGAAAAAGATCATTACTCTATCGTTAGCTGCTGTGCTTGTTAGTGCAGCCGCCTTTGCACAGGATGGCCGTCACCGGAATTACGACAATAACCGTTATGATAACTCCTCGCAACAACAATATCCGCAAGTCAATGGATATAGTTATTCAAATCCCTATGAACAGACTGGAAACATCTATGGCAAAACGGGCTACTATGATAGCCATCGCCAATGGAGAGACCGTGAACGGATGATGCGGCAGCGCCGCTGGAATGAGAGGCGTTATTACGATAATTACGATAATTACAGCAGAAGCAGGACAGGAGTATCATTTCAGATTACTTTAGGTGGTCATCGACCCTCATACTAACAACAAAAGCATGGTTTACAGACCCCCGACGCAACTCGGGGGCTTTTTTTGTGCTATGTGCTTCTCTGTGTACTCGGTGTCTCTGTGGTTAAATTTTACCACGGAGGCACTGAGGGCACGAAGGAACACGGAGACCTATGTTGAATGATAATCCTCCTGTCGGCAGACAGGTGTTGAATGCTGCATGAGGAAAGCATTCAAAATTCAGCTCAACACTCAATATTCAAAATTCACCGATCAACAAAGACCTCGCTTTTTTTTAAAGTCCTATGTGCTTCTCTGTGTACTCTGTGTCTCTGTGGTTAATTTTTATCAGGGAGGCACTGAGGGCACGAAGGAACACGGAGACCTATGTTGAATGATAATCCTCCTGTCGGTTCTGATTGCGACGTTTTTTACCTGGACACGCCTAACTTTTTCGTGATGGTTTCGTCGCCCGCCGTAATTTGAATGAAATAAATTCCAGCCTGCTTAAGATGCACCAAAATATTTTTTTCTTTTGGTACCATGCGATAAATACACTGCCCCGTCACATTTACAATTTTTATTTCGTCAATCATCCGCGAACTGGTGATCCTGGTTTGTCCATAGCCTGGATTGGGGTAAATAGTAACTGACAAACCACCGCCATCACCGCGTGTCACAGAAATGATCTTTGAGTAAACAAAGCTGCCATCATTTCCCATCTGTTTGAGGCGATAATAATTTACTCGTTCAAGCGGATGCTGATCTATGAAAGAATAAGAATAGGTGGACGCTACATTGAGGGTTGCTCTTATGGTGCCGATGGAGTCAAAATTTGTGTAGTCATTGCTTCTTTCTATTTCAAAACTGCCATTGTTCATTTCGCCGGCAGCCTGCCATTGCAGAAGGTTGTAACTGTCGTTGCTCTTTCCTGTAAAAGAAAGCAGGTTTAGCGGCAGCGGCAGACATCCTGCAAAACCACCCGCAATAGTCCGGATGCGGTTATTATAATAATCGCCGATATACATGAAGCATTGTGGCCTGTCGAAATAAATAGAAAAAGGATAATTCAACCAGGCTGTGGTCGCAGGCATTCCATCACCATTATATCCTGCCGTGCCTGTACCTCCTACTGTGCTGATGATACCGGTGCTGGCATCTATTCTACGGATACGTTGATTGGAGCCTTCACCGATGTACATACTTTCTCCAAGATCAAACCTTATATACGCACAACCCGATAGTTGGGCGGTGGTGGCGAGGATACCGTCACCATTATAACCGGCAGTTGCTGTTCCCGCAAAGGTGCTGATGATACCTGTGACTATATTTATTTTGCGGACGCGATGACCCGAGTATTCCGCGAAATATATGTTTCCCGCATTGTCAAAGATTATTCCGCAAGGACCATCTATTATGGCCGTGGTGGCAGCAATTCCATCTCCGTTATAACCGGCGCCTCCCGTTCCGGCGATAACGCCGGTGAGCTTATCTACTTTTCGAACACGATTATTAAACCAATCCGCAATAAACAAATTGCCGCTTGCATCAAAGGCCACGTCATTCGGATTGTTTAACTGCGCAGCAGTGGCAAGAATTCCATCGCCATTATATCCGCCCGTGGCTGTTCCCGCCACTGTGCTGATGATGCCTGTGCTCATTGTTATTTTGCGGATACGGCTATTACCGCGGTCAGTGAAATACAAATCCCCGGCGGCATCCAAAGCAACGGCGGAAGGATAAGCTATTTGTGCATTGACAGCCAGGATGCCATCCCCATTGTATCCAGAAGTTCCAGTTCCGGCGACGGTGCTTATGATTCCTGTGGCATTATCAATTCTGCGGACGCGGTTATTTTCGAGGTCAGCTATAAATATATTTCTTGACCCATCAAGCACTATTCCCTGCGGACCTTTTAATTGTGCGGCGGAAGCATTGATTCCATCTCCATTATAACCGGGTACTCCGGTTCCAGCGAGGGTTGATATGTTTTGAGCAACGAGCAGTTGTGGCAACAAGATCAAATAAATGATGACAACTTTCACGATCCATGTACTCATTCTTTGTTTTGAAAGAATGTCTTGAAAAGAATTGACGGTAGGAAAGAAAAAAAGACGGGGAAATAAACGTCCGTTGTAAGATCGCCGGAGGCGATAAAATAATGATGCGAGGAGACGACACCTCGCACAG
>VBAU01000077.1:10608-24163 GCA_005883855.1 Bacteroidota bacterium | reverse complement strand
GCAGTTACCTGCCGCAGGAGAAATGGTGCTTTTCGACAGAAGTTGGTATAACCGGGCGGGTGTGGAGCGAGTGATGAGTTTTTGCACAGACGAGGAATATCATGAGTTCATTCGTTCATGCCCGGAATTTGAGCGAATGCTTGTTCGCTCTGGAATTGTCCTCATCAAATATTGGTTTTCCGTTAGCGACCCTGAACAGGAGCGCCGCTTCCAGGATCGTATAGCCAAGCCAACAAAACGATGGAAGCTGAGCCCACTTGATCTGGAGTCACGAAAAAGATGGATCGAATATTCCCGCGCCAAAGATGAAATGTTTAAGTACACCGACATTAAACAAGCACCCTGGTACGTGGTGCATGCAGATGACAAAAAGAAGGCACACCTAAACTGCATCCATCACCTGCTAAGCTTGATCCCATATGAAGACCTTACGCCCGAGCAAATGGTATTGCCCATCCGCCAGGAAGATACAGGCTATGTACGTCCACCGATGACCGATCAGACATTTGTTCCTGATGTGTTTTGAATCTTCTTTTTCCTAATTTCTATTCACAAGCTTTAGCATGAGAATCAGAAACTCGTTTATGCAATTATTGCTGCTTCTTGTTTGCTTTGAAAGTTGCTTTCAACAAAGCAAAGCCCAATCAAAAACGAATGAGGACGGCATACGCACTGCATCTATGACCGAAGTGGGCATTGATTCGGGAATTATCAACCGAATCGATACGACGATCCAAAACGGAACTTACCCAAACATACATAGCCTGCTTATTGCCCGGCACAATATGTTGGTGTATGAAAAATATTGGACGGGTAGAGATGAGGACTGGGGATCTGACCGCGGCGTCCTCAAGCACTCGAAAGATGATCTGCATGACATAAGGAGTATTTCAAAAAGTATTGTGTCTGCGTGCATCGGTATTGCTATACAGCAGGGAAAAATAAAAAGCGTTGATCAGAAAGTGTTTGATTTCTTTCCAGAGTATGCGAAGCTCGACACCGGAATGAAATCTTTACTGACCATAAAACACCTCCTTACGATGAGTTCGGGATTGTCCTGGAACGAAGAAGTGCCGTATGACAATCCTGAGAACAGTGAGATAAAAATGGTGAGAAGTTCCAATCCCGTGGAGTATGTCTTACGTCAACCGATGGATTTTCCCCCGGGAAAAGTATGGAAGTACAACGGCGGAACAACGCAACTGCTAGCGGCAATTATTGAAAAGACTACTGGAAAGCAAGTAGATCAGTTTGCCAAAGAAAATCTTTTTGATCCGCTGGGAATAAAGCGTTTTGAGTGGAGACAATATCCAGGCACCAATTTGCCAGCCGCAGCTTCGGGATTGCGATTGCGATCCAGGGACCTCTTAAAATTCGGTTTGCTTTACAGTAATGAGGGAACGTGGAACGGAAAACAATTAGTTCCGAAAAGCTGGGTCAGGGAATCATGTCAAGCGCATGTGGAGCGACCCACAAGTGGTGCATATGGATATCAATTCTGGCTTTGGCACGATACAATAAACCACAAGTTAACTTCTCTCGTCGCCTGCGTTGGGAATGGCGATCAGAGAATTTTTTTTGATAAGACAAATGACTTGCTCATTGTTGTAACAGCGGGCAATTACAACAAATGGGATATAAAAAATAACTCCGGGGCACTTTTGAAGAACTACGTTTACGCTGCACTTAAAAGATGAATATCGAACAAGGAATCGCAGAATTTTGAATGTTCACTTCACTTCATTACTCAACATTCCTTGTTCCTTGTTCATTATTCTATATTCCTTGTTCCTTGATCGATATTCAATGCGCTTCCGTTTGGAAAAAAATATTTACCGATGGGAAGAACGGCCCATTAACAGCCTTTTAACGATTCTATCTTGGCTCTCGTAAACGCTGCAAGTTATCATCAGTAGGATCTGGATAACGATGCAGGCATTCTTATCATAACCTAAAACCTATTTATGAAAAGTAACGGGCAAATCAACAATCCCCGCCGGCAGTTTCTTGGATCAGTAGCCAGCGGTGTAGCTGCTTTGGGAATTTCAACGATCGTTTCTCCTCTCGTCGCACACGCGGAAAATCATTTTTCAACGAATAGCAATGATCCTGATGAATGGTTTAAGCAAATAAAAGGAAAGCATCGCATTGTGTTTGATGTACCGGGACCGAATGATATTTTCCCTTTCGCATGGCCAAGAATTTTCCTCGCAACCAACACCGCTACGGGCACACCCGAAAAAGATTGCAGTGTTGTGGTAGTGCTTCGCCACATGGCAATTGGTTACGCTTTGGAGGATCGCTTATGGGCTAAATACAAACTTGGAGAATTCCTGAAAGCCGAAGATCCTAAGACAAAGAAACCTGCCACACGAAACCCCTTCTCGAAACCTAACAAAGGCGATTTCAATGTTCCTGGAGTTGGCGTGGTACCGATTGGCATTAACGAATTGCAGGATAGTGGAGTGTTATTCGCTGCATGCAACATGGCCATCGTAGTTTACAGCGCCGCCGTTGCACAAGCGATGAATCTCGATGCAGAGGAAGTCAGGAAAGATTGGCTGAGCGGCGTGTTGCCCGGTGTCCAGGTGATGCCTGCAGGTATTTGGGCGCTCAATCGTGCGCAGGAAAAGGGTTGCTCCTATTGTTTTGCAGGGTAGTTCTTATACAACGCGCTGCGCAGAGCTCGTCATGATATGAGGACATTTCAGCTTGGGATTATGGCATGATATTTTAAGGATTTACGGTGATGAAATAATTAAAATATTCAATTATGAAAAAATCATTAGCCTTGGTTCTGGGAGCTCTTGCAGCGCTTGGTCTTTATAAGTACTCGAAAATGTCTCCGGAACAAAAGAACGATCTGAAAGCAAAAGGAAAAGATTTGTTAGACAAAACACGGACTGGAAATCTTTTTGGGAAAAAGCAAACCACATAAGAACAATCATTCAAACGCAGACAAGAATGCAAATGAAAAAGGAGTTGCTCAGCAATTCCTTTTTTTGTGTGGATAAATTTTCAACTTCACCTATTTGAAAAATTGCATACAAGCGAAGACAAGCCAGTTTAAACGACCACATCGGGAATAAAAAGTTGTACCTTTTTAGAAAGAACAAGATGAAAATCCCTCCAAATTCAAATCGAATAATGCCATACCTAATTTTACCGCACGCCAATGAATTTGTTCGGTTCATGAAAAACGTTTTTGATGCAACCGAGCAAGCCATGATACCAAGAAGTGAAGGCATTGTCATGCATGGCGAAGTACGCATCGGTAATTCAGTGATCATGTTCGCGGATGCTACGGAGGAAATTGCGGCGAGGCCTGCTGGTCTCTTCATTTATGTAGAAGATGTAGATGCCGCATGTGACAAAGCGCTGGCGAATGGCGCTACTTCGTTACGAGCTGCGATGCAACAACCCTATGGCTATACCTGTGGTATTCACGATCCGTTCGGCAATGATTGGTGGCCAGTGCAGGCCGAAAAGGAATGAGACAGCTCAGGTGAATCACCTCCGCGAACCCCCAGATACTATTGATTATTTTTAATTTTTGAAATATGTAGCCAGGATGACAACAACGCCTGAGGTCAAAAGCTAAACCTAGCCGGGGGCCAGCTTCGCTGATTACTCCCATCAATCCTATAATAATCAAAACAAGCGCAGCATAGCGAATACTTTCTCTTCGCATGCGATAGTGCTATTTGTCTGCAAAATAAAAAATGTCATCGACTATCACTGAGTGTACTTTTTGGCCTGTGATGCCGAATCCACCAGTCCGAATGTCGAAATCCAAAAGGCTTTGTGATTGCGAATTTCGGATTTACAAAAAACATTTCATTTATAGAGATCCCCGCGAAGATATTTTAGTCCTGAATCAACGATCACTGTAACAATTCTTTTACCAGGTCCAATTTTTCGAGCTCGCTGAAGAGCGGTCCACACGTTTGCGCCCGAGGTGATGCCTCCGAATATTCCTTCCACCCTTGCAAGTTTCCTTGCTGTCTCATAGGCATCTTCATCCGACACGGCTACGATTTCATCAGCAAGGTCTAACCTGGTAATTGTCGGTACAAACCCGGACCCGATACCTTCCAACCGGTGTTTTCCGGAGATATCGCCACCGGATAACGCACGAACCTGCAATGGCTCTATGGCGATGCAACGGATCCCGGGGGCTTCTTCTTTGAGAACTTCAGCGTTTCCGGAAAAGCATCCGCCCGTTCCGACACCCATGATGAACTCATCAATATCTTTTCGCAACATGCCTATGATTTCCCTGGCCATGCTGTGATATGCACTGCGGTTGTCAACATTGTTAAACTGGTCGGTCCAGAATGTATTTGGCTGCTTGCTCAACTCCCTGGCCCGTTCAATCAAGTCAGCGATGAGTTTTGCAGTTATCTTACCGTCTTCGCTGTCCAGGATTTCCAGCTCGGCACCAAATGCACGCATGGTCTGAAGTTTTTCTTCTGCAAAAGCATTCGACGAAACAAACTTTGCATGATAGCCTTTGTTGGCACACACCATAGCCAAAGAGCTGCCCGTACTTCCGCCGGTGTATTCAACCACGGTTCCGCCCGGTTTGAGGTCACCTCTTTTTTCGGCTCCTTCGATCATGGAAAGGGCCATCCTGTCCTTCATGCTGCCCGTAGGATTTCCGCCTTCATACTTCACATAGATCTCCGCACAGCCGGGTTCAGCAAGTCGTTCCAGCTTAATTAAAGGTGTGTTACCGATTGCTTTCATTTTTTTTGATTTTGTTTTAGCTTTTGTTCCAACGAGCCTTGGCCTTGTTGCGTAACACAGCATCACAAACACAACAATGAGCACCGTGATGGACCCAATGAAGATACGAACGCAACTTGTTTGTCACTGGCTAGAATTTCTGTTCAACGAAGATCCGATAACTTAGGCCTGGTTATTTATTATTGAATTTTACAAGTAGACCCACTCCGATCAATGATTTCACTTGTAGCGCCGGAGAGGTTCCATTGTTGCCGAATAGTTTTGTGTCATCATCATAAACCAGGTCGAAATTCCAACTTGCAGTCAGCCAATTTGAAAGCTTGGCGGCAAACAGGTTCGTCATATAGAGATCCACATTCTGCGGATTATGTTTGTAATTTGAAAAAAGATCAAGCTTTCCCTTGTAGGAAACGACTTTATTGAACGCCTTCAAATAAGTCGCAGAAACAAAGGCACCGAACTCCCAGTGATGATGCTCGCCCGCCTCCACACCATACAATCCTTTTGCAGACAAGGTATCGTCTTTGACGATGGTGAGACGCGCCGTTGCAGGAGAAATAAAGAGTGAAAAATGTTGATCAGGCCTAAAGTCAAATCCAGCCCCCAGTAACAGGTAAGCAGGAGATAAAAACGCTGAAGAAAATGTCCTATCGTTTTTGGCATAGGTATACCCGTTGAACATCTGCGAGCGAAAATTAAACAGACCGCTGACATTCCATTTAGAAGAAATAGCATACCCATATTTAGAGACAAGTTCAAACCTGTCATCGTTCTTGCGGCTGCCCAAACTCGTCGTTTTTATGTAGCCGAGGTTAAAGTCAAATGTATTGTCCCAGCTGTGCCGATCCTTTTTGTAAAAAGCATAGAGGCTAACCAGGGAGTTGAGCGATAAAGAAAACTCATCCCCACCAGGGGCCCAATTACTTAACGAAGCCTGCGACACATTCAATCCCACAATGCCTCCTACTTTCCAGATTTGTGGTATGGTATCAGAGGCGTCTTTCGCAATGTTTTTACCTGCGTCTTTTTTTAGCTGTTCAACTGTTTTGTCCTGGGCATGTAGATTTGCGGACGCCAGCGCCAACAAAATAATCGCTAATGGTTTGGTTAGTTTCATGGTAAGAGAATATAAGGTCTTGATCCAATGATTTAAGCTCCTCGTTATTAAAAATCTATTTCTGGTTTCCTGGGTATGTCTCGTACAAAAAAAGAAACGATGCGATCTCTTTCATACAGGGATTTGTTGGATCAGGTTGTTCAATTACTATACCAAGGCCGGATTAACAAACAAGCTAGGTGATGCTGACTCAGGATGGATATCCACTGACCAACACATTGAAATAAGATTTATCGCCGGGGCAATATTTCTACAGTTCCTGGGTCACTCTAAACCTGGTGATCTGTGTGATCAACGACACGGGCAAGGCCGTGTCTAGTGGAAACTGGATCGACCCTGCAGCTGTTTTGTAGCCAGAGAGTTTTTTACTAAACACTTTTACGGCGGAAGGAGTAGGGTAAAAACCGATATGGTGTTTGAACAAGGCAAATGTAACCAGTATCCTCTTATAAGAATACGCGGGCATACGCCATTTCAGTCCTTCTTCGGCACCCGGGGCAGCCGACCGGATACATGCATGCATCTGCCACAATTTGTCTTGTGCTTCTGGCGGCGCTGCCTCAATGTATTCCTCAATAGTTTTAGGTTTCACTCTCTTGGAGACCATGATGTAAATATAAAAAATGATAATTGGTAACGTACGCAGTGATTTCTTTTAAGTGTAGATTTATACTGACGAGATGCCTTTTAGGGTGCGTCGCATAATATCTCCTCTCGTCTATATTCCCCCACCCAAAAATCCGATTGGCTATTGTCCGTTATAACCAATTTACTCAAATTGACTGCTATAGTTGCGGCCCTTATTTTTTTGACATTAAACCGTAAAATGCAAGAACGCTGATGTTTTCCAATTTGTCTAAAAAACGTCTACTTCATATTTTCTATCGGATGTAATGCTGTAGTGGAATCAACGAAAATAAAAGCATCAAATCGCTTTGGAATTATCGAACGATTGTAGATCGCCGCGCCTTCATAAGCCGCTCCAATAGAACGAAATTCTATCCATTTATTCAAAGAACTGTTACTTTGAATGTCCTTGGAAAGAACAATTTTGTTTTCAGGACTTATCTCATGTAGTAAATATTCCCAGCTTGCACCTTTAGCGGGCAATACTGATTGTTTTTGAATGTGACCGCCCCACGTATAACCAGCCATTACTGTGCCCCTGTACGTGCCAAAGCCAACGGAAAATATTTTATGATGCCCGAATTCATTTTTGAGGATTTCCGTCATATTCATATAACCCGATTCACTCGTGCTTGAATATCGGCTATTACCCGCATGACCATTATGCACCCAGATGACCGCCCGGGAATGTGGCCCATAAAAATTGGTTAGCCTCTTGCTCGTTTCGGCCATGTATGCATCGCGTAAGTTGATGGCTTTGACGTGATCTTTTATTAATGTGTGGAAATAACGTTCTCCATTAAGAGTCAGTAGCGCATGTTGGTTTAGGAAAAATCCTGCTTCATCTTTTGGTTGTCGTTTGCCGGTGAATTTTTGTACTTGATTCCACAAATGCTGGGCAACAAAGCTTCCATCCGGACTCAAGTGACGAAGGGAGTCTGCGTATATCATTGCGTCATTGTTATAAATTGCAAAGAAATCGCGCACCCGGCGGATGGCATTTTGTATAGCTGTATCGTTGCCCTCGGTTTGTTGTTGCGTCCATTCCCAAAAGCTGTAAAGATCTAAACCGTAAAATCCAATCTTTTTTGAACGATGTTGATTGTAATCGTTCAGCCATTGCAGCAAGGGTACCATTTCATAGTTGCTCCACATCGAAGAAGGCCAACGATCATATTGCCGCAGCACAGTTACTATTGCCGCGCTATCCTGGGCCGGCCCCGCGATAAACTGGTTGATCTTGTATGAATCATCCCAATCTCCTTCTATTGCGATAAAATCAAATCCCTTTTCCTCTATCAGTTTTTTTGTGATCGCGGTACGCCAAGTGTAATATTCATGCGTGCCGTGAGTTGACTCGCCAAGCAAAACAATTTTTGCATCCCCAATCTCGCGGATCAGTACGTCAAGATCATCGTCCTTTTCGAGCGGATAATAGGGTATTGCCCTGCTGGAATTTTTTGGAATACCTGCTTGGCTTGTGGTGTTGCTATTATGAGTTGCCTGACAAGAAAAAAGAAACAAGCAAAACACAAATATGTCGCATGCTTTTCTGAGAATCGCCGGCCTCATACGATAAAGCCAACAATTTTCAAGCCGCTAACTAGTTATTGCCTTGTGGCCGTCCAGGAAAAATTATTGCCTCAGACTTGCAGCTTATAGCTTGAGGGCTTACAGCTATTCCCTAAATCGCCGTTCGGAAAAAAATGCTGCCGATAGAAAATCCGCACTCACCGCCAGTAATCGAGCAGCACACCGTATTTGGTACGCAGCTATCTTCACACAAACCTTTACCTAAACAAACATGTCATGGATCTATTTGATGATTTTAATATAAGGGCAAAAAAATATTTTGCCGACATTCAGAAAAATCCTGTTTATCCGTCACCTTCATCAGTGGGGGCGCTTCAACAACTCAATGTTCCTTTACAGGAAGAAAGCCTTCAGGCCGACGAGGTTTTGAACATGCTCGACGCAATAGGCTCGCCCGCGACCGTAAAATCGACGGGTGGAAGGTATTTTGGTTTTGTCACAGGAGGTTCTTTGCCCGCAGCAATGTTTGCAAAGTTATTAGCAACTGTGTGGGATCAAAATACTGCCCTGCCAGTTATGTCGCCGATTGCGGCTACGCTGGAAGAGATCGCCGCGAATTGGTTACTATCCGTGTTAGGTTTACCTGCTGATGCGGGTGTAGGATTCGTAACAGGCGCCACGATGGCGAATTTTACTGCGTTGGCGTCGGCAAGGCATCAACTACTCATGAACGAAGGATGGGATGTAGAAGCAAAAGGTTTATTTCACGCACCAGAAATAACGGTGATTGTGGGTGATGAAGTGCACGTCAGTCTCTTAAAAGCGCTTACGCTTGTGGGATTCGGAAGAGAGCGAATTATTCGGGTTCCCGCAGATGATGAAGGCAGGATCATAGTTGACAAAATTCCCGGCACAGACGCTCCCACGATCATCTGCACGCAGGCGGGCAATGTGAACACTGGAAACAGTGATGATATCAACGCCATTTGTGAACAAGTAAAAAATAAAAATACATGGGTACATGTGGACGCTGCGTTTGCGTTATGGGCTGCAGCTTCGCCCAGGTATAAATATTTGTTGCAAGGAATTGAAAAAGCCGACTCATGGGGAGCCGATGCGCATAAATGGTTAAATGTTCCTTACGATTGCGGACTCGTCTTCGTAAAAAACAAAGAGGCGTTGGTGAAGGCGATGTCTTCGGCGGCGTCTTATTTACCTACATCAGGCATGCGCGAGCCATTTCAATACGTTCCCGAAATGTCAAGAGAAGCAAGGGGTGTAGCGGTATGGGCTGCATTAAAATCCCTCGGAAGAAAAGGATTGGCTGAACTGATCGAACGCCATTGCTCATATGCTCAGCAATTTGCTGAACAATTAAGAAAAGCGGGTTACGCAATATTGAACAAAGTTGTACTAAACCAGGTCCTGGTAGGTTTTGGAGACGCAGATACCACCCAACGCGTGATCAAAAGAGTTCAGGAAGATGGCACTTGCTGGTGCGGCGGAACCGTGTGGCAAGGGAAAACCGCGATGCGAATCAGCGTAAGCTCGTGGGCTCACACCGATGAAGACATTCAACAATCGATTGCCGCAATCATAGCCGCAGCGGAGAAAGAATGTGCCTAAATCCATTTACTCTCTTAAGCTTTTCAGGAACGATATGCTTTCTGGTAGCTGTGTGATGATGTTGCTGCTCTCATCTTCGATAAAGTAGTGTTTGATCCCGATTTTTTTTGCCTGTTTTAGAATTGAAGGGATATCTATTTCGCCCGTGCCAAGCGTAACATTATTTTCCTCAGAAGTATTTCCCGTCAAGTCTTTCTTCGTTCCCTTTTTTATGTCTTTTAGATGCACCAGCTTCCAGCGATGGCCATATTTCTTCAACAGGTCCGCTGGGTTGCCGCCACCAAATTGTATCCAAAAGATATCCATTTCAAAAGACACCCACGCAGGATTTGTATTTTGAATAATATAGTCCAACAATGTTCCTTGCTGGTAGGGCTGAAATTCGTAGCCGTGAGCATGATAGCAGAAAATAATTCCGTTATCTTTTAAGATCTTCCCCGCTTTGTTAAAGTCTGCAACCGCCTTCTTTGCATCTTCAAAGGTGAATACACCATCATGGTGCGGTATCCAGGCACACATAATATAGTGTGAGCCTAAAATTTTCGCTCTGTGCACAACCGAGTCAGGATGTTGAACCAGCTCTTCGTAATCCGCTCCAATGGCTGGAATGTTGATGCCCCGTTCACTGCACAATTTTTTGTACTCCTGCGGAGAGATATTTCGCTCTATCCCTTCGATTTCGGTAAAGCCCATCATTTTGATGGTGTCTAAGGTTTTTGCGGGACTGGTCGGAAGACTCCTCCGAAAGGTGTAAGCCTCGATGCCAAACGGAAAAGTGTACAAGGATTTTTGGGCGATTATTGTTTCAGAGACTAAAAAAGAAATGCCGATAAAAGTGATAAATCTGCTCATGGTTGGTTGAAAAATGAAAATTACGACTTACAGTTGAAAACTTTTTTCGTTTTTTTACAATATTAAAGCGGCTCCACGTCGTCGCTTCGAATACTTATGTCGACAAAAATGCAATTACCGGTCTTAGTGATTTCTCTAATTGTCAGTGCAAAGTCATTGGCACAGAAGAATACTGTTGAGTTGACTTCACCAAATGGCATCATTGCTTTTTCATTTCACAACCGCGATTCAGCCTCATACTCTGTTTCATTTAAGAAAAAACAAATCATAGCTAACTCGTCCTTCAGCCTTGACTTCCAGGGAAGCGGTGCGTTCAAAGAAAAATTAAAGATCGGTAGGCCAATTTTCAGTCGCAGAGAGGAAAAATATGAATTAATCACCGGAAAATCGAGGTGGGTTGATCAACTTTATTATAGCGTTATTATTCCGCTTGAGGAAACGAAATCGCCCTTCCGAAAAATCAATTTGGAAGTACGCGCTTTTGACGACGGCCTTGCCTTCAGGTATGAATTGCCTGCACAAAAGAACTGGACGGAATTTTCTCTCACGGATGAACACACCAATTTTAACCTGGCTGGTGATCCTAATGTCCTTGCATTGCTTCTCCCGAATTACACCACATCGCACGAGGGAGAATACACTCATTCGACATTTAGTAAACTGACGGAAGACACGCTGCTCGACATGCCCGCGCTGTTCACATTTCCGGGACCAGTATATGTTGCGATCACTGAAGCAGCACTAGTCGATTACGCAGGCATGTACCTCGCGAAAGAAACGAATGTCTTAACATCCAAGCTTTCACCACTACCGGGTCAGAGTCAGATAAAAGTGAAAGCGCAACTGCCGCATTTCAGCCCCTGGCGAGTATTGATGATCAGTGATCGGATTGGAGCGTTGATCGAATCAAATATTCTTACGAGCCTGAACGAACCATGCAAGATCAGCGACCTGTCATGGATAAAGCCTGGAAAAACAACTTTTCCCTGGTGGAACGGCAATGTTGTTCCGGACACGTTAAATGCACCCGGCAATAATTTTGTCACCAATCAATATTACATTGATTTCTGCTCGCGGAATGGCCTCGAATATCATTCGGTGGTCGAATATGGATTGCACCAGTGGTATATGGATGATGGTGTAAACTTTCAACCCGGACCGCATGCAGATGTTACTACTCCGGTTCCCGGCTTAAACATGAAAGAAATTTGTGATTATGCAAAACTTCACGGAGTGGACATCCGTGTGTGGGTACACTGGGCTGCATTGTATCCAAAGTTGGATACCGCTTTCGCGCTTTTTGAAAAATGGGGACTAAAGGGAATGATGGTGGACTTTATGGATCGTGATGACCAGGAGATGGTGAATATACAGACCGAGATCGTGCAAAAAGCTGCGCAGCACCATTTGCACATCCAATTTCATGGCGCTTATAAGCCAACGGGTCTAAGCAGGACCTGGCCAAACGAATTCACACGCGAAGGCACTTTGAACTACGAAGTCAACAAGTGGGACAAGCGCATCACGCCTGACCATGACCTCGACATTGTTTTTACACGAATGCTGGCCGGTCCAACTGATTATCACCTGGGCGGTTTTCGCGCAGTTCCCGATTCCCTGTTCAAAGTTCAATACACAAGGCCGTTAATGTTGGGCACGCGTTGTCACATGCTCGCAATGTATGTTGTTCTCCAAAATCCTTTGGGTATGGTCTGCGATTATCCTGCAGCGTACGAGGGACAACCCGGTTTTGAATTCATCAAAGAAGTACCTACAACATGGGATGCTACTAAAGTGATTGATGCAAAAGTTGGAGAATATATTGTCATCGCAAGAAAGAAAGGCGACGATTGGTTTGCGGGGGCTATTACAAATCATTCGGAAAGGCTTATCGACATTCCTCTCAAATTTTTAGATGACGAAAAATATGTCGCGGAAATTTATTCGGACGCAGCCGACGTGAATGCAGAGCCGAACCATTTAAAGAAAGAAAATAAAAACGTCATTAATAAAGATGTCTTGTCCCTCCGGTTGGCCTCCGGCGGTGGTATGGTGATACATTTCAGGAAAATCAATTGAGTAGTTGGTTCACTGGCTTGGTGTAAATCAATTTTTGCGTTAGAATGTAAATTGCCGGTTATTATTTTCAAACACAAAATATCGCGGAATGACAAACGAAGATAATACGGCGACGCTGTCTCATGTTGAGCCTATTCTGCCTGTAGACAACATCGTTGAAACCGTAAACTACTGGCACGATGTTCTTGGCTTTGCTGAGAAATGGACCTGGGGTGAACCACCCAACCACGGAGGCGTCGCCTGGCAGGGAGCATTTGTGCAGTTTTCTCACAATCCAAAGCTGGCAGCAGCCTCTAAAGGAAATGCCATTTTTATTCGAGTAAAAAACTTGCCGTCACTTTACCACTTTCATCAAAAGAAAAATGCAGAGATAGTCGAACCGTTGGAGAACAAGCCGTGGGGAATGTCAGGTTACACCGTGCGTGAGATCAATGGCTATTACGTGGTCTTTGCCGGAGCACTGATTTCAAACCGAGAAAAAAATGCGAACGGACCCTTGCTAAGTGCACACATCATTTCGAGGATTCCAACTCCGAAAGAGTATATGGACCTGGTTCTTGCTGTGGGCTGGGATAAGTATGTCACACATTCCACCGTGGATAAAGTTTTGGCAGCACCGGTTCACTCCGTCGTGGCAGAAGAAGCAAGTGGTAAGGTGATTGGATGCGCTTTGTTGCTGAGTGACCAGGCCACTTTTTATTATGTAAAAGACGTAATGGTTCACCCGGATTGGCAATCCAAAGGAGTCGGTTCAATGTTAATGAAAGAAATCACTCGTTGGTTAGATCAGAATGCTGCAGAAAACGCCTTTATTGGTTTGTTTACAGGGGAGAACCTTGCACCTTTTTACAAACAATTTGATTTCGTCCCAGCGTTTGGAATGCTCAAGCGAATTCATAGGAAAGAACAACCAAGCTGATATGCGTGATGATTTGATATTATTGAATGAACAGCTCCACGAAGAAGCAGATG
>VBAU01000077.1:3448-10579 GCA_005883855.1 Bacteroidota bacterium | reverse complement strand
GATCGGTACGGAATCCTTCATGTGACGGGCAGTTATTCATTGGGCTTGATGACCTGGAGAGATCTTGATATTTATTTAGAAGCGGAAGGTCTGACAGAACAAACATTTTTTGAACTTGGTAAAGACATAGATTCTTTATTGCGTCCCGTAAAAATGAGTTTTCGCAACGAGAGAATTGCCAAAACCAAGGGTTTACCTGTGGGTTTGTATTGGGGAATTTATTTGGGCGATGAAAAAAAGGGATCCTGGAAAATTGACTTATGGGCATTGAGTGATAAGGAGTGTGAAGAACGTTTAAGATTTTGCAATCAAATTGCCAAAAGAATCACTCCCGAATCAAAAATGAAAATACTCGAAATAAAATCCGTTTGCTGGACGGATCCGCTGTACCGAAAATTTTATACAAGCAATGATATCTACACTGCAGTCCTGGAAAAACATGCGCACGACGTCGAGAGCTTCCGGATCTATTTGCAGAACAAACTGTCAGTGTAGATATTCAATTCAACTCTGTAAGTTTTCCAGCATATCTTTCGCCATCGCCGAAAGATCATACTCTTCTTTCCATCCCCAGTCTTTTCGTGCAACGGAATCGTCGATGCTTTGCGGCCAGCTTTCGGCGATTGCCTGACGATAGTCGGGTTTGTAGTCGATCTTAAACTCGGGAATATATTTTTTTATTTCTGCGGCAATTTCCTTTGGCGCAAAACTCATCGCGGAAAGATTGTACGAAGTACGAATAGAGATTTTGTCGCGAGGGGCTTCCATTAATTCAATAGTAGCACGAATAGCATCGGGCATATACATCATGGGCAGGTAGATGTCTGCTGGCAGGAAGCATGTATATTTCTTTTCTTCGATGGCTTCGTGGAATATCTCTACGGCATAGTCGGTGGTTCCACCCCCAGGTGATGACTTGTAACTTATCAAACCAGGGTAGCGCAGGCTTCTGATATCGACTCCGTATTTTAGAGAGTAATAGTTGCACCAAAATTCACCCGCATATTTACTGATCCCATAAACAGTGGTTGGTTCGATGATAGTTTGCTGTGGACAATTCCGTTTTGGCGAAGTAGGCCCGAACACGGCAATAGAACTCGGCCAGTATACCTTAGCAAGTTTTTCCTCTTTGGCAATTTCGAGCACATTCAACAAGCTCTGCATGTTCAGATGCCATGCAAGATTTGGATTTTTCTCTCCCGTGGCGGACAGAATCGCGGCCAGCAAATATACCTGGGTAAAATTTTGACGGATCACCTGCACGTGTAGCATTTCCTTGTTCATCGCATCAAGGCTAACATATGGCCCAGTGCCTTTCAGCAAATCGTTTTCTTCGCGAAGGTCAGAGGCGACAACGCTGGAGGCACCATAGATTTTTCGCAACGCAAGTGTCAATTCTACACCTATTTGTCCGGACGCGCCAATAACGAGAATCTTTTCTTTAACCATAAAAAATATGGCGCAATATATGAAAGGAATAATGAACAAGGAATGATGAATGATGAACAAATCGACATTCGATATTCCTTGTTCGACATTCAATACCTTTGCGCGATGGAAAAATTCTTGGGGGATCTTTTTGCTAATCAATCCTACGACGAAAAAAATTTCTTTCTCATCGCGGGACCGTGTGTAGTGGAAACGGAAGAGTTGGTCATGGAAGTAGCGGAAAAAGTTTCCCTCATTTGCAAGGAGCTAGGTATTCCTTATGTTTTCAAAGCGTCATATCGCAAGGCAAATCGAACAAGTGGATCATCGTTCACAGGCATCGGTGATTCAGCTGCCCTTGAAATTGTAAATAAAGCCGGTTTGAAATTTCAGCTTCCAACCACTTCTGATATTCATGCCCATGATGAAGCCGATATCGCCGCCAACTATGTTGATATTTTGCAAATCCCTGCCTTCCTCTGCCGACAAAGTGATCTGTTGGTAGCAGCAGCACAAACCGGAAGAATCGTTAACGTAAAAAAGGGGCAGTTTCTCAACGGGGAAGCGATGAGGTTTGCTGTTGATAAAATTCGAAATGCCGGCAATGATAAAATCATCCTGACCGAAAGGGGAACGACTTTTGGTTACCAGGACCTCGTTGTTGATTATCGAAATATTCCGCTCATGCAAGCACACGGAGTACCGGTCGTGATGGACTGCACCCACTCCCTTCAACAACCGAATCAAACGAGCGGCGTCACCGGTGGCAATCCGCAAATGATCGGAACCATCGCAAAATCTGCAGTGGCTGCAGGAGCCGATGGATTGTTTATTGAAACGCATCCCAATCCCGCCGTTGCAAAAAGCGATGGAGCAAACATGCTAAGACTTGACCTGCTGAAAGATTTGCTTCAACAACTGGTAAGAATTCGAAAAGCGGTCATTTAGGTGAAAAGGAAAACGTGAAAAATGAAAGAGGACTGCCTTGTTTTCACATTTCACGTGTCACGTTTGACAGAGATTATTCATGATGCCTCGATATTATCTTTGCTTTATGGCAGAAGACCTGAACATAATTTCCGGAACCAAGACCGAGCAATATGAATCACTGATTCCGCAGATTATTGGATTGCTGGAGGGAGAACCTGATCTGATTGCAAACCTTGCCAATGTTTGCGCATCATTAAAAGAACAATTTGACTGGTTGTGGGTGGGCTTTTATGTTGTGAAACCCGCCTTCGCGGAAGCTTCGCCGGGCGCGAATGATGAGCTGGTGCTTGCGCCTTTCCAGGGGCCAGTGGCGTGCACGAGAATAAAAAGAGGCAAGGGTGTTTGCGGCACATGTTGGCAGCAAGCAGCCACGATTGTTGTACCTGACGTTGAAAAATTTCCTGGACACATTGCGTGCAGTACTCTCTCAAAATCTGAAATTGTTGTTCCGGTGATACGCAATGGCCAAGTGATCGCCGTCCTCGACTCAGACAGCGAAGAGATAAATCATTTTGACGAAACCGATAAATTCTATTTGGAAAAAATTGTTGACTTGATTCAATTTTGAGTTAGTGGTAGTCTTTCAGAGAAGGCGCCGTGTTTTAGAATTGGTTCAACTCGAGGAGAATAACTTCGGCGAATCGTTAGCTTTTTGTCTCACAGACCAATCGTGTTCCTCAATATGGGATCGAATTACTTTTCCGCTTTCTTAAGAAAAAACAAACTTACAGAAATGAGCAGAACGCCTCCAGGTATCAGCAGATCTTCGATAGTCATCTGTTTCCCTTCAATTTCGCCTTCAGCAAGTTTAGCCAGATAGGCTACCACCAAAGTCGTCAATATGGCCTCCCAGAGGATCGCTTTAAGTTCCATAAAGTTTTTTACATGAAGCCACGCCGGGAGTTTCGGCATATCAGTTTCGGGATTAGTAAATAGTATCAGCATTCCAATCGCCAGAACAAAAAATACTATCGCAACGAGGAACATATCCACGGAATGAAGAAGACCAATAGCCATTAACCGTCCAATATTTGCCTGATCGCCTGGTCCTAAATGCGCGAATACAATCACAAAATCATAAATTCCAATAACGGTGAGAACAATGCCAGAGATAAATACAAGCACCGCTATTACGCCTATAATTGTTTTAACGGCACCAAATGTTTTTCGCATAAAATTCTGGGATTATAGAGCGATCAAATCGTCATTTGCATTCACGCATCCCATGATCAAGATACAATAAATAGTAAATACTGTCTGCTAATCATGACTTATAAAATCGGGCACATTCGAACCACGTCAAAATTCATTTACATCGGGCAAAAAAAAAAGAAGCTCCAAAACAGAGCTCCTTTCCTTGCTGGGATTAGTAAGTAGATGGGGACTTTTATTTGGCTATTTTGAATTCTACTCTTCTGTTGGCGGCACGACCCGTGCTTTTTTTATTATCGCCTACTGGCTTGGTTTGTCCATAACCGGACGTAACCATTCTATCAGCGCCGATCCCTTTCTTGACGAGGTAATTTTTCACTGCAGCAGCTCTCTTCTCCGAAAGTTTTTGATTGCCGGCAGCAGTGCCTGTGTTGTCAGTGTGGCCCTCAATTGATATGTTTATGGCGGGATGGGCTTTGAGGATTTGAGCGCCCTTGTCCAACTCTGTCATAGCTGGCTTAGTCAGTTGGGCGCTGCCGGTAACAAACTGTACTTTGCGAGCATCAAACTTATAATCTTCCAGTTGAGGGCACCCAAAATTTTCGGGCAAACCTTTTTCTGTTGGACATTTATCTTCTTCATCATTTACACCATCACCATCTGTGTCGGGAACAGGACATCCCTGGTAGCGTGCCACTCCATATTCATTAGGGCATTTGTCTTCTTCATCATTTATTCCGTCTTTATCCGAATCAGGTACAGGACAACCCTTATAGCGGGCTACTCCCGGCACAGTAGGACACTGGTCATCACCGTATCAGGCACTGGGCAACCCTGGTACTTGGCAACTCCGGGTGTAGTAGGACATTTGTCGTTATCATCAGTGATGCCATCGCCATCACTATCCTTCGGTGCCCCTGGAATTGCCGGTACTATTTTTAGCTCCTCTTTTTTCGGGCTGATGATTCCGTAGATGCCAATACTATGATAAAAGTGATAGTTGGCTGTTTCCGGAGTAATAGGAACGCGATACTGTGAATTCAAATTGAATCCTGCCTCATCAAAGAGGTTAATCCTTAATCCAACTCCCAATGGGATAAACGCACCAAAATAGCCTTTATAGGTGCTCGCTCCCAGGCCGGCAGTCGCATAAGGTATTACCCAATAATTTTCTGGTAACAATTTGAACTGCCCGGAAACGTCGCCTTCCAGCAAAAAATTGTTATTTCCAGCTGGTGGGCGATTTTGAAATGGATAATCGAGGAAACTTCCATTTAATGTAGCTGCAAAATCTATCCTGGGCAACAGACCCTGGAAATAATTTATTGCGATGCCTGGTGACATTTCTCTAAGCTTGGCTGCTTCCTCGTTATTAGAAACTGAAGCGAGAGAAGTGGAACGTATACGTTGCGCGGTTTCAAAATCGGTGAGAGTAAAACTTATGCCAAGAGCAGACTGCCTGATGGGAAACTTAGTTTGGCTATAGCCGGTACTGAGCAAACAATAAGTTGCCAGTACGGAAGCCAGAAATTTCTTCATAAAGAGTTGTTAGGTTTAAACTTGAACAAAAATAACGGCTAAGTTTAATATCCGAAAAAATTTTATGCCCTTCTTATGCACCTCAGGATGTCTTTTTCCTCTCTATGACTTCTACCTTTACTCTTGCCAGTCCATCTTTGTGTCCAATTTGCCGCGCGGCAACTTTTGAGAGGTCTACAACTCTTTTCATTTTATAATGAAGACGGTCATTTATTCTTACCACCACGGAACGACCATTTTTCAAATTTGTCACTTTTACCCACGTGCCCAATGGCAGTACGTTGCACGCTGCCGTCATTTTCTGCTGACTAAAGATTTCGCCATTGGCCGTTTGTCTTCCTTCAAATTTATTGGAATAAAAACTTGCCGTACCGTAAAGAACTTTGGCGACATCCTTTGACAGCGGCGGGCGTCCTTGTGCGATCGTTTGATGAATCAAAAAGATAAAGGCAATCGCGTGAACAAAAATTTGTTTTTTCATAATTAGGATTTTTGGAAATTTTGTTTGGCATTTTTCCTGGTTTTTTATTTCGCCGCAAAATATTTTTCTTTCAACCTGTGATCTTCTCCATACATGTCATCGTAGAAAATAATTTTTCCACCTCTGCCCTCGCAAGTAAAATACCTGATGAACAGCGGAATTCTGTCTCTTACCGGTATGTAGTGTTTCTCTTTTCTAAGCAACCACTGCTGTACTGAGTCCGTTTTGGTGAATGAACCGCGACCTAACGAATCAATGTATGTACTGTCATTTTGCAAGATGAAGTTGCTAAGCTTCTCCCACTCCTGTACACGTACGCAACCATGACTCAATGCCCGAACTGATTGACCAAAGAGATACCGCTGATTGGTATCGTGCAGGTACACGGCGTATTTGTTGGGAAAATTGAATTTCATTACTCCGAGCGCATTCTCATCGCCGCTGCCCTGGATAATCTTGTAGGGAATCCCTTTCGTATATTTTGACCAGTCGATAAAATAGGGATCCAGCTCCTCGTTCTTTTCATTCAAAAGGCTGAACCCTTTCTGTTCAAGGTAACCAGGATCTTTTTTTAGTTCGGGCAAAAATTCTTTTGCAATAATACTCTGCGGAACGCTCCACTGAGGATACGTAATCATTTCCGAAATGGAACTGGATAGTTCAGGCGTCCGCGTGAGCGGTTTGCCACAGACCACTTTAGAATAAATTTCCACCGAATCGCCCTGCCACAGTTGCATGTAATACCCAGCCAGGTTTACCCATAAATATTTGTTGGGCATTTTAGCTGGCAACATTTTGTATTTGTCAAGACTTACCGCAATCCGGAAAAATTTATCCTTGTCTGTAAAATTGAGTGCGCGGATCGTTTCATTTCCTGCTTTTCCATCAGCTTTCAGCTTCTTTTTCTGTTGGTATTTCTTTATCGCCCTGGCAACTTGCACAGAGTCGTTTGACGCAAATGAGGAATCCAGCAAACCTTCTTCAAACAATCTCCTGGGCAAGGCATGCAGATATCCGATAGAATCATACACACGATATGGAACATAAGTGTAATCTTTAAATTCCGCAGTGTCCAAAAAGTCTTTTATTCCCGCTTTGAGTTCATGATATCCTTTAAGAGTTGGTTCGAGTGAGTCGATCACGGTCGCCACGGAATTTGATTCCAGGATCTTTTGTACCTGTAATGCATAAAATTCATTTGAAAGCACTGAATCAGTCCGAAGCGTAAGGCTGTCTTTTTGTAAGCGTCCAAGTTTCACATCTTTAATGATGCCTATCATGGCATCGGTAAGCAACACATCAGCCTTTGCCCATAGAACAGCATCCTTTCTCGCTAAGGTGTCACTACCAATTCTATCTTTTATGAACGAAATACTCTTAAAGTGATAATCTTCCGGGAACAATCCATAGAGCATGGCATTTTCGACGAACGTCATCACGGAATCGGCAATCGGCAACCATTGTTCTTCTTTACTCCATTTTGCTTCATCCGATTTCTGATACAGGTACGGAAGGACACCCGGCTGTAAAACAGCAATGGA
>VBAU01000077.1:0-3421 GCA_005883855.1 Bacteroidota bacterium | reverse complement strand
TGATCAGTTATCTTTTTAATGATGTCAGGAACCTTCTCATTCATTTGCTCGGGCCTCGTCACAATCTCCTGGTGGGGCGGAGCATTGCTGGTGTTATTACAAGACAAGAAACAACCATTCAAAACCGATACACAGATCAGAACTGCCCAGCCAGGCAAATCTCTAAGGTGGAAAATATTCGTATGATCGTTCGTATTTAATTTCATCCGGATATAGTGGTCGTTATGGTCCCAAAATAATAAATCGTTTTTATATTCGGTTAATTGGTTTTTCTATTTTTTTAACAGTATCATTACGCATCGTGACCGCGCAAAATAGAATGGCAATCGATAATGAGGCACCCAATAAAGCGTGGCAATACCCAAATAACCAGCACTGCGAAAAAAAATGACACGCAAAGAACAATCGTGCCAGATATGCAAGACGATAATCGCTGGCCGCGTATTAACAATTCCCTGCAGCAGGAGCATCCCAATCGCACCATTAACTTTTGAAATTTAGCCGCTGCAGAGGGAGCAGCGGAAGGGAGCAACGTTTTTCAAATTTCAGATGAGGGAGTCGAAGTGCAGATCATCCTGAAAAATACCATGGAGAAATACGGCTGAAAATGGAAACCACGCATAATTGCTTGCGGCCGAGTACGCGATTTGAAGTCGACCGTTATGAAAAAAAATAAAAAATTTTTAAATTAACGTTGTCAGAAATTTAATTTGGAAAAGCCATAATTCAGTTTTGACTATTCGCTATCTTCGACGCCTAAAAGTTCTTTGCGAACATGATCAATAGAAGAAATATCCGGGTAAAAGTGATGCAGACGCTGTACACCATTACAACATCCGAGACCGAAACAAAACCCGGCGACGCGGTGAAAATTCTACAAAGGCATTTTGAACAAACCAGGCAGTTATTTATTTATCTTACCTACTTTCTGTCAGAAGTAGCTAACTACGCTGAAACCGCTGCACACAACCGCGCAAGCAAACACCTGACCACGTATGAAGATCTTCACGTAAGTACAAAAATTGCCGGCAACGAAATCGTCTTAAAAATCCTTGATGATGCTTCATTCAAAGAATTCCTAAACAAGGACAAGCCTCAACAGCTATTAGACAAGGAACTTGTAAAAAAGATCTATCACGAGTTCGTAGAGACGAAAGAGTACAAAAAATATATATCAGCTGCGCAAAGAGACAAGAAGGAAGAAAGAGAAATATTAGAATTTATCCTTGACAAACTTTTGTTGAACAAGGAGTATTTCTTGTCGCACATCGAAGATAATTTTAGCAATTGGGAAGATGATGGCGAAATGATAGTACTGTTGCTTGTAAATTATTTGCAGAAGCCAGGCAGCTATAATTTTAAGGATATGATCAGCGAAGAAAAATTCAACTTCGCGAAGACTCTTTTACAAACGGTGCAGGAAAAATCAGAGCTGCTGGAAAATTTTGTCATTCCAAAGCTGAAAAACTGGGACCCTGAACGCATCGCCTTGTTGGACATGATACTGATGAAGATGGGTGTTGCTGAGTTCCTGTATTTTGAAACGATCCCGCCTAAAGTTACCATTAACGAATATATTGATCTTGCTAAGGAATACAGCACCTCACAAAGCGGCCAGTTTGTAAATGGCATTCTTGATAACATTCACAAGGAATTGGTACAACAGGGCAAGATGCACAAAGTTGATTTTCGTAAGGCATAGTTCATTTGCGTGCTCCTGTTTGCTTCTTGTTATTCTAGCAACGACAAGGAGAAATCGCCCCAAAAAATAAAAAAACAACAACCGGTTACCAGAAACCAGCTACATTTGCATCCCATAATTTGGGAACGGAAAATCCACTCTAGCAATGAAGCAACTATTAACCATTCTTACAGGAGTTATTTGCCTGATCGCATGCCAGCAGCGCACCGCAAAAACTGCAGGTGAAAAGCCCGTTGACCCCACCCGCGATTCAACAAATTTTACCACTATTCAATGGATCGACTCGGTTGACAAAGACCTGGGCACCGTAAAAGAAGGCCCTGAGGTGGAGATTGCGTATAAATTCAAGAATTCGGGTGATCATCCATTGATCATTTCAGACGTTAGTGCTTTATGTGGTTGCACTATCCCGGAAAAGCTACAAGAACCCTTTGAACCTGGCGCAGTCGGGACCATTCGTGCAAAATTCACCACAAAAGGTCATGTTGGCGGAAATGTAAAGACCATTACGGTTATCGCCAATACCAAGGGAAAAACTTACCAGGAATTGACCTTTCATATAAATGTGGAAGCAGATAAAGCAAACAGCAACTAGCCTGGGCCACGCCTTAAAATAAATTAAAATGAAATCAAAACTTACTTATCTCGTCTCAATCATTACTGCAGTATCTGTTTCAGGATGTGTTGACCCCAATGCACAACAAGGAAAGGGTGCAGGCGGAGGACTGGGTCCGCTAATTTTTCTGCCATTGATGATCCTGGTGTTCTGGCTATTCTTCATTCGCCCGCAATCTAAGCGGCAAAAGAGCCAAAAGTCATTTGTCGATAATTTGCAAAGGGGTGATAAGGTAGTAACCATTGCAGGGATTCATGGCACGATCAATAAGATCAATGAGGACGGGACAATCATGCTCGAAATAAGCCCCGGTAGTTATCTGAAAATGGAAAAAAGTTCCATTTCCATGGAAATGACGACGCAGTTGAATAAAGCCGGAACCGCAGAAAAGAAATAGCAGAACCAGGATTTTTAGAACTTACGTGATTAGAGGAAATCAAAATTGATTTCCTTTTTTTGCTATACATCTCGAATAATTAATCTTCTTAACTTTCCTCATAATCCTCTTCAATCTTTTACATCATGGTCCTAAGAGTGGGATTAACAGGAGGCATTGGTAGTGGCAAGACAACAGTGGCAAAAATTTTTGAGCTGCTCGGCGTGCCGGTTTATTATGCTGACGATGCGGCGAAGCGAATCATGAACGAGGATGCGGACTTGAAAAGGTCCATTCAAAAGCAATTTGGGGAAGCCGCTTATAAGAGTGGGGAATTAGACAGGGCTTATCTTTCGGCAAAAGTATTTCATGATCCCTTTCAATTAGAGATGCTGAACGCTCTTGTTCATCCGGCAACCATCCGAGATGCAACCAAATGGATGGATCGGCAGGAGGCGGCTTATACCATTAAGGAAGCGGCATTGATCTTTGAATCAGGCGCCTTCGAACAACTGGACTATGTTATCGGCGTTTATGCACCTGCTTCCCTACGCATCAAGCGAACAATGGGAAGGAATGGCGTGAGTCGTGAAGAAGTTGCTAAACGTATGAATAACCAAATCGACGAACGAATAAAGATGAAGCTTTGTGATTTTGTTATCTACAACGACGAAGAGCAACTGGTGATACCACAGGTGTTACAGCTCAATCAAAAGTTGCTCGAACT
>VBAU01000076.1 GCA_005883855.1 Bacteroidota bacterium | reverse complement strand
GTTCTATGATGAGGACAAAGTGATCGTAAACCCGCTTCGGATCAAACAACAGTATTTATTTGAGTTGGAAAATAATTTGCTGTTATATTATACATCTAAGAGTCGCGAGTCCGCAAAGATCATCGAACAACAGGCAAAAAATGTTACGGATCAAAAAGAAACATCGATTGAGGCAATGCATCAACTGAAGCAGCAGGCGCAAATGATGAAAGAAGCTCTGTTGAAAGGACGGCTGCACGAGATCGGCGAGATTTTGGACTTTGGGTTTCAGCAAAAAAGAAAAATGGCTACAGGCATCAGCAACGAGCTGATGGATGAAATCTATGAAACGGCGAAGGCCGCGGGCGCAACGGGCGGAAAAATTTCAGGAGCAGGTGGCGGCGGTTTTATGATTTTCTACTGTCCCGGAAACACAAAGTATACGGTCGCCAAAAAACTGGAAAGGTTTGGTGGCGTTCATCGCAGCTACCAGTTCGTTGAACATGGATTAACGACGTGGACGGTTTAGAGCTATTATTTTTATGATTAAAATGATTACGCGGATATGAGCAAGGTTAAAAATATCGTAGAGGCTTCCATAGCTGTGAAGCAAAAGATTTTGCAAGACGACGAATTGATCGCGAAGCTTGAAGAGGTGGTGCAACAAATTGTTCAGGCTTTTCAAAATGGCAAGCGCGTCTATTTCTGTGGCAATGGTGGCAGTGCTGCAGATGCTCAACACCTGGCGGCAGAATAGAGGAAAGCCCTTCCTGCAGAAGCGCTGCATTGCAACACATCTTACATAACAGCAGTGGCCAATGATTATAGTTATGACGTTGTGTATTCGAGGATCATCGATGGCATCGGACAACAAGGCGATGTGCTGGTGGGTCTTTCCACCTCCGGAAACTCAAGAAACATTGTAAATGCATTTGAAAAAGCAAAAGAGAAAAAAATGATCACTGTGGGTCTTACAGGAAGTAGCGGGGGCGCTATGAAATTACGCAGTGATTATCTGATCAACATACCTTCAACAGACACGCCGCGCATCCAGGAAAGCCACATAATGGCCGGACATATCATATGCCAGTTGGTGGAAGAGAAACTGTTTCCGAGTCATGCCGGCTAAAGAAGCGATCATACTAGCCGGTGGTTTAGGGACAAGACTTCGCTCCGTGGTTACAGATCTTCCCAAATGTATGGCGCCTGTAGCGGGACAACCATTTCTGAAACACGTCATACGTTATTTTCTTTCCCAGGGGATCGAAAAATTTATTTTTTCATTGGGCTACAAACACGACAGGATTGAAGAGTTTTTGAACATTGAATTCCCGACTCTCAATCTTCAATGCTCAGTTGAAGAAGAGCCACTGGGGACGGGAGGTGCCGTACAACTGGCGTGCAAAAGGGCCACAGAAAGCAATGTTATTGTTGTCAATGGGGATTCACTTTTTAAAGCCGACGTTCAAAAAAGTTTTGCATCTCACATCGATAGTAAGGCAGAATGCACATTGCTGATGAAGCCAATGAGAGATTTTGACCGCTATGGCGTGGTAGAACTAGACACCGATTTTACTGTGAAGAAATTTAAAGAAAAACAATTCTACCAGGCGGGCGACATTAACGGGGGTGTGTACGTTTTGAACGTGGAAAGTTTTCTGGATCTTGGATTCCCTGAAAAGTTTTCCTTTGAAAAAAACTATTTGGAAAAATATTTTCCCAGTAAAAAGATATTCGGGGCGATCCAGGATGAATACTTTATCGATATAGGAATCCCGGAAGATTATCAACGTGCGCAGGAAGAGTTGAAGCAAATCCCATTGTACCTTGAAAATATCGACCCCAACTGGACCCTGTTTCTCGATCGCGACGGTGTCATCAATTATGAGAAAGAAAACAACTACATCCTGAACTGGGATGAATTTGAATTCTATCCCGGAGTCACGGAGGCGATCAGCCGTCTTTCAAAAAAATTCGGTGCTGTAATTGTGATCAGCAATCAACGAGGCGTTGGGCGCGGGCTAATGACCGAAGAAGACCTTCTGGATATTCAAGCGCGAATGAAGCTGCGGATCGAAGATGATGGAGGCCGGGTTGATGCGATCTATTACTGTACCGCGACTGAGCCAACTCATTTTTGCAGAAAACCTAATCCAGGGATGGCATTGCAGGCTGCAAGAGATTTTCCTTCAATCAATTTATCAAAGTCGATAATGGTTGGCAACAAAACCAGCGACATGCAATTTGGTCGTAATGCGGGAACCTACACCGTTTACGTCAAAACCACGCACCCGGAGCAGCCCCTGCCCCATCCTGATATCGATCTCGCCTTTGATTCCCTGATCGATGTTGCTAAAGCTTTGTAAAATCTTGTTGATTTTATCCTTGGCTCAAAATCAAATAATCCTTTCCACACTTTTGCAACGATTTTGCCGTTAATTGCATCGTAACTTCATGCCTAAAACATCCTGCCTGGAAAAACTTTCTAACCATATCGTCCTCCTGTTCGCCGCCATTGTATGTCTGATGCCATTGTGCAATGCACAGAAAATTTCTTCTTCGGATAGGAAAAAATTAAAAGGAAAAGAGGACTCTTTACAATACTTAGCGACTGATATCATCTTAGACAGTCTTACGGCACCACGGATGCGATCAGATAGCGTTTTTACGAGGACACTTATCCGCGCACTTCAAATAAAGAACTCTTTTTATTACCCGTTTGATTCGGTCCAGGGTGTTGCCAAGTTATACGCCCCGGATAGCACATTCCGGATTTTTACCTGGAATTTGCAGATCAATGATTATTGGGCTCTTCAAAGAGGAGCTATTCAAATAAGAACAAACGATGGCTCGTTAAAACTTGTTGGGCTGCATGACGCATCTTCATTTACCACAGACGCTCTTGACTCCGTAAGAAACAAAAACAATTGGATCGGTTCTGTTTATTATGATATCGCGAAGACGACGTACAACGGGAAAAACTATTATACGTTGATCGGATATGACAATAACACCGCAATGAGCAACAAAAAGTGGATCGAGGTATTGACATTCGACGAAAAGAATGAACCCGTTTTTGGTGGCAAGTATTTCACATTTGAAAAGGACAGCATTAAACGAGCGCCGCAGTATCGTTTTGATCTTGAGTACAAGAAAGAGGCAAGAGCTATTCTAAAATATGATGACGACTCCAAGTTGATCATTGTAGATCATTTGATCTCGGAAACGGATGAACCCGAAAATAAATGGACCTATGTTCCCGATGGGGATTATGAGGCATTCAAGTGGGAAAATGGGAAGTGGGTTCACATTGACAAACTCTATAACTACAAATTGGAAGAAGGCCAGGCTCCTGTTGGTGATCCTCTCCTCGATATCCAGGGCAAACCCAATGAAAAGAAATTGCAGGAGAAATCGGATAAGAATCGCGGGGGAAAGAAGACCGGAAATGATTTGCACCAGTAGTAGGAGATGCAATGAATATCCTGCTTTTTTTTCGGAGAAGAAACACGATGAGTTGCCCGCATTGAACTCTTCAGCATTTAGACCTCACCTCTTGGTCGCCTCTCAAAGGGAGAGAAGAGACCAAACGATAATCGCTCACTCATCTTCTGTATTAACAAATCAGGGACAAATTCACGCTCAGCCATGCATTTCGGTTGAGGTACAAAAAATAACAGTTTGCCAATGCAATGGAAGTACTGTCCTTCTCCCCTGGAGAAGGACAAGAGGATGAGGTCAGATCATCGTTTTAAATTCTTCTCTTCTATCTCAAAGACTAAATACGTGTAAGCGACATGATCAATGGGCTTGAACTGTTGGATCCAATCATATTGGTGCCGATTCCATATGTCTAAATAATCTGCAACGCTCATTACCAAGCTCCCTGCCCGTGGTTGCAGGGAAACAATTTGAGCCTGCGGATGATCTCTTAAATATCGCTGCAGGAAAAATCCTCCCTGCTTAAATTCAAGGTTGGATGCCCCAACATATTGAAAGGCCATCTTCTTGTCCGCGATGAATTCGTTGGTGTATGGATAATAATTTCTCCAGTAACGGAACACACTTATTAAGAGAAATAGACTGGTCAGCACGAGCAGCGTTTTCTGGTATCTGGCATTTATTCCTGGCACAATTGCCCCTACTGCAATAAAAATAAAAGGATAAATGAAAATAATGTGCCGCAATCCTGTTTGCGTTTGATAAAAAAAGCTCAAGACAATAAGAAAATAAATCACGGGGGCGAAAAGAAAGAATTCCTTGGCTACAAAAGCTTTAAAGGATCGGGTTTTCACCAAAACAATTGTGCTCCACAGCAATAAAATAAAATACGCAATTGGGGTCTTATAAAAAATGGAAACAAAATAATAATACCACAACCCGCCGCCTGTTTTAGCATGACCCAATATGGTAACCTTTCCAAATGAACTGATAGGATCAAAGCCACCACCGAGATCGTCATAGTATTTTGCCATATCCAATCCGTCGACAAAGGGTTTCGGAAGCGGAATCGGCATCCAGGGTGGAAGAATATTTGTAATGGTTTGGAATAAATCGCTCATGAAATGGTAATCTTCGGTTCTCCAAAAACTTTGATAGAAGTACCAGGCGATATTAATGACCAGCCAATTAACCAAAAGGAAAATAAGAATCCGTCTAAGAAGCACGTTGTATTTGATTTGCGAAGGATAAACAGTGAAATAAACCCCTATGCAAAATGGAGCAAGGATGTACAAATGAAATAAAGATTGCTTTACCAATTGTGACAGCGCCATTGTGATTGACAAGAAAATGAAATGGCGCCCGCTTTTGGTTGTGCAATACTTCCAGAGGAAATACATTACTGCAATCAAGAACAAAACAGAATAAGCATCCGTTGTTACTAACCCTGCACTAGCCATATGATTAGGGCAAATGCTCGTGAGGAAAGCGGAAAATAAACCCGCTCGCTGTCCATATAGTTCACTGCTCCAAATAAAGACTAAAACAATTGTCAGCACTGACACCAACAAGGTCATGTAACGGCCATGCATGATGTCTGATACCCCGCCATCATCTTTTCTTTTCGTTTGTGAGAATGCTTGTTGTGCCAAACGCGGTATTGTGTTCAGCACTGTTACGGGCATTTTACTGTTGTCGGAAACAGGAATGATGCGATCCGGCGCTCCTTTTAAATATCGAACCGCATAAGTGTAGAATGATCCTTCGTCGGACGTGACAGACTGTGAACGCAGGTAATAAATTCCATTCACAAAGTAAAAAACGATAAGCAGCAAAAGACCGATCACAGGAAAATGAGATCGCAAATAAGACAATGGACCGCGATGATGCATGAACTTGAAGATAGAAAAACTGACCGACTCTGAACCGTGAGTCTCTAATCGTTGAGTTTTAACACGGCTAAAAAAGCCTCTTGAGGGATCTCTACACTGCCTATCTGCCTCATTCGTTTCTTACCTTCTTTTTGTTTCTCCAACAATTTTCTTTTGCGCGTTATATCACCGCCATAACATTTTGCAGTAACATCTTTGCGTAATGCCGAAATGGTTTCTCTTGCAATGATCTTGGCCCCTATCGCCGCCTGTATCACGATCTGGAATTGCTGGCGTGGTAAGAGTTCCTTTAATTTCTCGCAAAGCTTCCTTCCGAAATCCTGCGCCCGACTCCTGTGAATGAGTGCACTCAGGGCGTCCACTTTGTCGCCATTCAGCAAAATGTCCATTTTCACAATGTCGCTTTCGCGATAACCGATCGGGTGGTAATCAAACGACGCATATCCGCGTGTTTGTGATTTCAATTTGTCATAGAAATCAAAAACGATCTCGGTGAGTGGCATCTCAAAAAGCAATTCCACTCTCGTTTGCGTCAGGTAATGCTGGTTAAGTAAAATCCCTCGTTTGCCTAAACAAAGCGTCATGATGTTACCGATATATTCCGGCTTGCTAATGATCTGCGCTTTGATGTAAGGTTCTTCAATTCGATCCGTTTTTACAGGATCCGGAAATTCCGTCGGGTTGTTGACGGTGACCTTTTCACCTTTAGTGGTGTATGCGACAAAACTTACGTTTGGAACCGTTGTGATCACCGTTTGATCGAATTCTCTTTCGAGGCGCTCTTGCACAATTTCCATGTGCAGCATTCCCAAAAATCCGCAGCGGAAACCAAAACCCAGCGCTTGAGAGGTCTCTAATTCAAAAGTCAGGGCGGCATCATTCAGTTGCAGTTTGTCCATACAATCGCGCAACTCCTCAAAATCATCCGTGTCCACCGGAAAAATTCCGGCAAAAACCATGGGCTTCACTTCCTCAAAACCATGAATCATTTGTGGGTCCGGATTGCTGGCATGAGTGATCGTATCCCCCACCCTGACTTCTTTTGCGTTTTTTATGCCGGTGATAATGTAACCCACATCCCCACAACCTACTTCAGGTTTTTCTAACATTTTAAGTTTCAGTATTCCGACTTCATCGGCTTCATATTCCTGGCCGGTGGAAACAAATTTTACTTTATCACCCTTCCTGATGCTGCCATTTAAGATGCGATAATAAACGATAATACCGCGAAACGAATTGAATACGCTGTCAAAGATCAGGGCTTGCAAAGGTGCATCCGGATCACCGTTAGGCGGCGGAATTCTTTCCACGATCGCTTCAAGAATAGCTTGCACTCCCGTGCCCGTGCGGGCGCTGGCCAGGAGAATTTCTTCGGGTTTACATCCGATCAGCTCAATGATTTGGTCCTTTGTTTCCTCGACCATCGCACCTTCCATATCAATCTTGTTGATCACGGGAATTATCTCAAGGTCGTTCCCAATAGCGAGATAAAGATTGCTGATCGTTTGCGCCTGGATTCCCTGCGATGCGTCAACTAATAAGAGTGCCCCTTCACACGCAGTGAGAGCGCGGCTCACTTCATAGCTAAAATCCACATGGCCGGGTGTGTCAATGAGATTCAAAATGTATTCTTCGCCATTGGCATGCTTATAATTGATCTGGATGGCATGGCTCTTAATGGTAATGCCTTTCTCCCGCTCGAGTTCCATATCATCCAGCACCTGGTCC
>VBAU01000075.1 GCA_005883855.1 Bacteroidota bacterium | reverse complement strand
TTGTAGGCGCTTACCGGTACATTCACTGCATTCTTCACTTCACGAATGATATCAAGATAAGCCAGCGCAGGCTTCACCATCACAATGTCGGCGCCTTCCTCCACATCCATAATAGTTTCTTTGACAGCTTCAATACGATTGGAATAATCCATCTGGTAAGTTTTCTTATCGCCAAAACCGGGTGCGGAATCTAATGCATCGCGAAAAGGTCCATAAAAACATGATGCATATTTGGCGCTGTAGCTCATGATGCCCGTTTTTGTAAAACCGTTTCCCTCCAAAGCTCTCCTGATTGCACCAATACGTCCATCCATCATATCACTTGGCGCTACAAAATCGGCACCTGACCGCGCATGACTAACACTCATCTGCGCTAACACGTCAACTGTTGCATCGTTTACAATCTCCTGGCCTTCTACAATTCCGTCATGACCAAAAGAAGAAAAAGGATCCAGCGCAACATCTGTCATCACCAGCATATCCGGGACCGCATCTTTAATTGCCTTAATACTTCTTTGCATCAGGCCGTCAGGATTCAAGGCCTCCGTCCCTTTGTTATCTTTTAGTTCGTCTTTGCATTTTATGAAAAGCAAAACGGCCTTTAGCCCCATGTTCCATAGTTCTGTAACTTCCTTGACTGTTAAATCAAGACTGTTGCGGAAGTAACCGGGCATAGATGAAATTTCTGTTTTTACATTCTGTCCTTCATCTATGAATAAGGGAACGATAAAGTCATTTGGCGTTAAGTGCATTTCGGCAACCAAGGAGCGAATAGTTTGCGATTGCCTTAAAATTCTGTTTCTTCTTTGCAAGTGCATTGTTTGCGTTTATTATTTTGTTTTGTACTTCTCAATTTTTTCGCTTGCCGTGACGTCAGCCTTACTCCGTATTTGCAATTGAACATTTAGAATCCATTCGCTACAATTCTGTTGATACAAGTACTCGTTAACTGCATTCACAACCGATATTATCTCATTGTAACTTCCCTCGAGCACAGTAGCAAAGGGACCAACTTCATATTTTATTCCCGATCGGCTCACCACTTCAATAGCTTCATCGACCCAGATGTATGGATGTTTGTCGTTGACAATTGGCAAAAGCTGTATCGAGGCATTTATGATATTGTTGTGCATATTATTTATTAAATCCATTCCCTCGGATTCATCAGCACCCCGATCAGCTTTTGTTCTTCACTATCTTTTTCTGGCTGATAGTCATACTCAAATCTAACTGTTGGCGGCAAACTCATTAAGATACTTTCGATCCTTCCGCCGGTTCTTAGCCCAAACAACGTTCCGCGATCATGGATTAAGTTAAATTCCACATACCTTCCCCGCCTGATCTCCTGCCAGTACCTGTTCTTTTCGGTGAACGAAATATCTTTCCTTTTTTTGACAATAGGCAAATAAGCAGGAATAAAAGCGTTGCCGCATGCCTTTGCAAAATTCATCCAAAAATCCACGCCGTGATCCTCGTCCGCTCTCCGGTGATCGTAAAAAATTCCACCTATTCCTCGCCTTTCATTATTGCGATGCTTGTTTACAAAATAATCGTCACACTCTTTCTTCATTGTGCGATAGAGTATAGAGTCAAATTTGTCACAAACCGTTTTATACGCCTGGTGAAAGCTGCGAGCATCCTCTTCAAACAAATAATAAGGGGTTAGATCCGTTCCACCTCCGAACCACCTGTCTGCGAGCACATCTTCGTCGTTGTATAATTCAAACATCCGGTAGTTGCAATGAACGGTGGGCACGAAAGGATTTACAGGATGAATAACAAGGCTTATACCAGCAGCAAACCATTTGGCGGGTCGTTTGGCTCCATCCTCATCTGAAATATTTAACTGGCTGCGCATCGCCTCAGTAACCTGTCCATAGACAACAGAAGTGTTGACTCCTCCCTTCTCAAATACATTCCCATTTTGAATCACTTTTGTCAAGCCACCACCACCTTTACCGTCTAATCTTTGCCAGGCATCTTCGGTAAAGCAAGCGCTTCCATCCAATTGCTCAATAGCTGCGCAGATGTTAGTCTGCAATTGATGAATGAAATCAACCCACGCGCCCTTTACATCTGTTGTTTTAACTTTTTGCAGCATATTCATTGAATGAAAAATGCAAAACCCGAAGCTTTTACACTTTTACATTTTCAATTTTATATTCTTTTACTGTTTGCACAAAGGCTTTTGCATGGTCAACAGGTGTGTTTGGCAGTATCCCATGACCCAGGTTGGCAATGTGTGCCTGCCCTCCAAAATCTTCAAGCATCTGGCTCACTTCTTTTTTTATTACGGAAATCGGCGCAAACAATTTTGCAGGATCAAAATTTCCTTGCAGCGCGATTCCACTACCCGCCAATTTTCTCGCCATTTGTGGTTCGATGCACCAATCGATCCCTAAACCATGTGTACCGGTGTCAGCCATTTGTTTTAACGAATGCCATGCGCCTTTGGCAAATACGATCACGAGCACCTCATCCTTTAAGGCACGCACAATTTGCCCAATGTATTTGAGTGAAATATTTTTGAAATCGTTAGGACTTAGTAATCCGCCCCAGGAATCAAAAAGCTGGACCACATCAACGCCTGCGGCTGCCTGTTCCTTGCAATAAGCAATTGTTGTGTCCGTAATCATTTGTAACAAGCGGTGAGCCATTTCGGGTTGCGTGTAGCAAAAGGCCTTTGCTTCATCAAAAGTTTTCGACCCTTTGCCCTGCACCATGTAACACAGTATTGTCCACGGTGCTCCTGCAAAACCAATCAAGGGAACCCGGTCATTCAGTTCTTTTTTTGTTAGTTTGACAGCGTCAAAGACATATTGCAGTTTCTCATTCACATTCGGAATCCTGATACGGTTAAAATCGCTCCGGGTGCGTATCGGCTCGGGAAGGATCGGACCCTTCGACTCCACCAATTGTACCTCCAATCCCATCGCCTGAGGTACAACCAAGATATCTGAGAATAAAATGGCAGCGTCCACCCCAATAATGTCTACGGGTTGAATAGTGATCTCACACGCCAGCTCAGGCGTTTGACATCGCTCGAAAAAACTGTACTTCTCACGAAGGGCCATGTATTCGGGCAGATACCTGCCTGCCTGCCGCATCATCCACACTGGAGGGCGTTCCACCGTTTCTCCGCGAAGCACCCTTAGCAATAAATCATTTTTAAAATGGCTCATTTTGTGAATAGTAATCCCGATAACTATCGGGAGTCAATGGTGAATACGATTCTTTTGAAAGTAAGTAACCATCTCATTTAACAGATTCTCCGTATCGGGTTTACTGCTAACGATTATTTTGTTGCCCGCAATTTGTCTCAATTCATTTGCCGTGGTGTCACCAATCGCAAACAAAACAGTTTCGTCGCCCGGTTTATTTTCTTGAAAAAAACTTCTGACTGCACTGGGACTAAAAAATAAAATACCGTTGTATTTCTTTTCAACCTTTTGTGGAATGGCAACGGTGTGGTAAACTATTATTTCGTTTACTTCGATGTCAGCGCTCCTAAGGATATTGGGCAATTCATCTCTTCGTTGATCGCCGCAAAAGAAAATCACTTCGTCTGCTTCAGCTTTTGTGATGATCGCCTTAGCCAAGTCCTCCGCATTTGGAGCGGTTTCGGCGATTGATTTTTTTCCGAAGAATTTTTCGACAGCATCGCGAGTTGCGTAGCCGATGCAAAATATCTGCCAACCGGGTTGGTAACCCTCAAGGTCCCCCGCCACTGCTTCTACTGCATTCACACTTGTGAAAATAACACTCACCTGCATGGTTGCGAGATGCTCAATCTCCTGTTGCTTTTCAATGGATGAAATTGGCTCTGTCTTGATAAAAGATATTGAGTCTACAATTATAGTATTCGAGGCAGCTTCCCTTATCAATGGGTGATCAATGGTCCTGGTTGATAATATGGTTATTTTACTTTGTTGCATGGCGGAAATGCTCTGCTATCTCCTCGCCACCCTTTCTGAGCAATTCTTCAGCGGCAAGTTTTCCCAATTCGTTGGCTTCTTGACCGTCGACGCTTTTTTCAATTTCGACCTTTCGACTTCCATCAAGAGATAAGATATTTCCCTTAAAAAAAATCTTTTCATTTTTAAATTCGGCCAACGCACTAATTGGCGTTGAGCAACCACCTAATAATTTTCTCAGAAAATCCCGTTCAATTTTTGTACAAATCTCGGTCTCAGTGTGATTGAAGTACCGGCACGCCTTCATAGAAAAGGTGTCATCATTTCTGCAAACGACGACGATCGCGCCTTGCGCGGGGGCAGGCAACATCCACTCCAGAACAACGCTTGTTGACGGGCGGAGACCGATTCTTTCTAACCCAGCCTGCGCAAAGATGGCGGCGTCCCACTTTTCATCCTGTAATTTTCTTAATCGCGTATTTACGTTTCCCCTGAGATTGTAAATCACGCTGCGTGAAAATCGGTTCAACCACTGTGCCTTTCTTCTAATGCTGCTTGTGGCCACAGTAAATCGCGTGTCACCAACCGCATATTTTTCTTGTGCGTCTTTATTCTTAAACACGAGCAGATCATTCACAGGTCCACGTTGCAATACCGCCGCCTGCAGAATTCCGTTTGGTAATTGCGTGGGCACATCTTTCAAGGAATGCACGGCAACATCGATCCTGTTATTGAGTAGTGCAGCGTCCAGACTTCTTGTAAAGATTCCCTGGACACCGATTTCATATAGCGGTGTCACGAGGTCAATATCTCCCTCACTCTTAATAAAAACCAACTCGCTTTCGAAATCTTGCTGAGCAAGTAAATCCTTTACCTGTGTTGCCTGCCACAAGGCCAGCTGACTTTCCCTTGTTCCAATCCGGATGATCTTCCGCATTATTCTTAGTTAGAACCGGTAGCAATGAATTCATTGATGGCTTGAATGTAGTGGCAACCGCGCTGGTTTTGCCCCTTCATTTTAAAAGCCATGCCATTGATAACCCGTTGAATTTTTTCTTCGGTATGGGCGGAGTTATTATATAAAGGTATAAATAATGGGCTGTTGTGAATTTCTTTCAGTTTGGTCTTCATTGCTTTTAAAACAGGCACATGCTTACGCATTTCATGCCATTCAAGGAAATCAGCCATGTGTTCACGGATGATGGCCTTAGCCCTGGGAACTTCCGCTTCACGCTTAGCAAGCGTTTCATCCTTTAGCTTTGAAAGCTCGTCCACATTAATCAATGTCACATGTGGCAGTTGTTGAGCCGCTGCTTCCACATTATAAGGAATGGAAAGATCAACGATCAACTTGCTTGTTTGCTCCTTGAGATGAGATGACAGAATCGTTGGCTCCGTTGAGTCAGTGGCTACCAGGATAATATCAGACTGCGAAATGTAGTTTGACAGTTCGCTTAGCGGCGCGTGATTTAATCCCAATTCCCTGGCTAACTCTTCAGCTTTTTCCTCAGTTCGATTAATGAGGGTAATATTCGTGGTCTTGAGATAATGAACGAGGTTTTTACAGGTTATCTTGCCAATCTTTCCAGTCCCCAGCAAAAGAATTTTCTTGTCGGCAATGCCCTTCACATGCTCGCGGATATATTGAACAGCCGCAAAGGAAACTGATACTGTACCACCGCTTAACTCAGTTTGGTTTTTTATCGCTTTCGAGGATTGAAGAACCGTGTTCACTAGTCGTTCCAGCAGGACATTTATGCATCCGTGCTCTTTTGCAAATTTTACAGCCGATTTTATTTGGCCCACTATTTCGTAGTCCCCCAGGATCTGGGAATCCAGCCCGGCGCTAACATAAAAAAGATGCTGAATTGCTTCGTGGCCATTTTTTACGTACGCCAGTTCTTCAAACACTTCCTTCGTCCCGGTTGTCTGTGAACAAAGCAGGTCTATAAGTTGGGATGCATTATCGGAAAATCCATAAATCTCCGTTCGATTGCAGGTCGAAAGAACGAATAGGTCGTTCAAACCAGTTGCAACTGCATGCTTCAAAATATTTGCGCATAGCTCACCTTGAACGGCAAACTGTCCCCGAATGGTAGCATCAGTCTTTTTGTAGTTAATTCCGGCGATCCAGAAATTTGATATGTCTTTTATCGAATTTGCCTGCATGAGCTTTGTTGCATATATCGTATACAAAAATAATTTCGGTAGCCTCTCCGACCTAAAAACTATGTCATTCCACTGTCATTTTAAAACATGATTGTTATCAGGCGTGGCAATGATGTGTCTCAACCGTAGTTTTTAAATAACGAACTGTTTTCAAATATAAACGCCGAAGGAGCTATTTCAGATTTCTGCTGCACGTCGATAACTGTCGTGATGCTCGAGGTCGGAATTTCGCTTTTTTTCTTTTCCGTCCCCTCTACATTTGCAGATTAGATTTTGACCTTAATGAAGCGCGCAATCATTTTAATGAACCTTGGGTCGCCGGATTCGACGGAAGTGAGAGATGTAAAGCGATACCTGCACGAGTTCCTGATGGATGAACGGGTCATCGACTATCCATATTTGTTTCGCTTCTTGTTAGTGAAATGCATTATTGTGCCCTTCAGAGCAGCGAAATCGGCAGCCGCATATAGATCTATCTGGACGAAAGAGGGCTCCCCATTAATCGCTTTGACGAAACAATTGCAGCAAAGCGTCCAGCGACAATTGAGCGAACCAGTGGTCATAGCAATGAGATACGGTAATCCTAGCCCCGCCACAGCGTACAAAGAATTGTTAAAAGAAAATCCGGATCTCGATGAAGTGATACTGATGCCGCTGTACCCGCATTATGCGATGAGCAGTTATGAAACTGCGGTTGAGTACATGAAAGAAATCTATAAAAAAAAGAGATACCACTTTAAGCTGACGACAATTAAGCCGTAGCCCCTTTTGCAGCAAGATTACGATAAACTTCTTTTCAGCTATCATGGCGTTCCCGAGCGCCACATTCTTAAAGGCGATATTACAGGGAGCCATTGCCTGAAGAGTCCCGACTGTTGCCAAAAATCCTCTGCGGCTCATCAATTTTGCTACCGCCACCAGTGCTTCCGAACCACTGAATTAGTTACTACTGCCCTTCATATACCCGGCTCAAAATTCGAGTTGTCATTCCAATCACGATTGGGAAAAGACAAATGGCTAACTCCTTACACAGCGCAGCGACTGAGTGAGCTGCCAAAAGAAGGAGTAAAAAAATTGTTAGTCGTTTGCCCGGCCTTTGTGAGCGATTGCCTGGAAACACTGGAAGAAATTGCAGAACAAGGCAAAGAAACTTTCTTGCATGCTGGCGGAGAATCGTTCAGAATGATACCTTGCCTCAATATTCATCCGTTGTGGGTAAGCACCATAGCAAAATGGATCATGCAATATCGTAA
>VBAU01000074.1:6775-8986 GCA_005883855.1 Bacteroidota bacterium | reverse complement strand
TGGCTGGGGAGATGTTGATGATGCTGTTTCCAACCAGGCCATTCATGCGGCCCTTGACGCCGGCATTAATTTCTTTGACACGGCTGACATCTACGGATTGGGTCATTCAGAAGAAATGATCGGAGAAACAATCGGGAACAACCTTGATGTGCTTGTTGCTACCAAGGTCGGCAACGTCGCGAGGGACAATCAATTTACTATTGATTATTCGACGGCACTCATTCTCAACGCTTGCGACCAAAGCTTGAAAAGGCTGAGGAGAGAGAGACTTGACTATTACCAACTGCATTCGGCAAGAATGAGTCACTTACAGGCAGGTGAGTGTATTGAGGCTATGCATCAATTGGTGCAAAAAGGAAAGATCCGCTACTGGGGCTTGTCGTTAAATACGTTCGATCCATTGCCCGAGGCCGATTACTTAATTCAAAATAATTATGGGAATGGATTTCAGCTCGTGTTAAACATTCTAAATCAGAAAGCATTGCCCCTTTTAGCAAGAGCATGTGAAAAAGGTTACGGCATCATAGCAAGAATGCCCCTGCAATTCGGATTACTGGCAGGCAAGTTCAATGCTGATTCAACGTTTCCAATCAACGATCACCGACGCGGAAGATTGACAAAGGAAGTGATCTTAACTTCCGCAAAGGCATTGGAACCTGTCTGGCAGCTATGTAATAAATATCATCTTACAAAAAGTGAGCTGGCATTAAGTTACGTATTGAGTTATCCGGAAGTTTCGACAGTTATTCCGGGGATCCGCACGGCTGAACATGTTGCGCAAAACACAAACAACCTCCGAAAACTTGATGACGAAGATGTGAAAATGATCGAAGGCCTGGGCAAAAGCGAATTTCTGACAGTGATGGAATTGATCCAAAGCCAGGGCTAATCAAAGACACCCAGGGCATTTTGGATCCGCTGAATCGTTTCTTCTTTACCCAGCATGGCTGCGATATCAAAGACAGGAGGTCCGAATTTTCCTCCAACTAGCATAACACGAAGGGGCAATTGTAGTTCGCCGGGTTTGATGTCCTGCATCATGGCGAGCCTCTTAAAGTCATCTTCAATAAAAGCAGATTCCCAGATATCCGTGGCTTTGCTCTCTTCAATAAATAATTCAAAGAATCTTTTCTTTCCGCCGCTCCATTTTGGTTTTACGGCATTAACATCATACTCCTGCGGAGCTTTGAAAAAGAAATAAGATTGATCATAAAAATCGGTGAGCAGCGTGCAGCGGCCCTTTACGAGTTCCAGCACCTTCATAAATTTATCCTCATCATTCACCACGATTCCACGCTCTTCAAAAAGTTTCTTCACCACCAACTGGTAACTGGTGACTGGCAACTCCTTTATCCACTCGTGATTGAACCATTTTGCCTTTTCATAATCAAACTTCGCCCCGCCGCTATGTACCCGCTCGATAGAGAATTTTTCTATCAGTTGTTCTTTCGAAAATATCTCTTGTTCGGTTCCATCATTCCATCCAAGTAACGCGAGGAAGTTGATGAATGCTTCCGGTAAAAATCCTTTTTCTCTGAAGCCCTGGATCAACTCACCAGTTTTGGGATCAGTCCAGTTCGTTGCAAACACAGGAAATCCGTACTTCAGCGCATCACGTTTACTAAGTTTACCGTTCGGCCCAAGAATTAGCGGTAAATGTGCCCACTGAGGCATGTCTTTCTCCCATCCTAAATATTTCCACAAGAGCAAGTGAACAGGTGCACTGGGCAACCATTCTTCACCACGAAACGCGTGAGTGATCTTCATTAAATAATCATCTACCACCACAGCCAGGTGATAAGTGGGCATTCCGTCTGCTTTCAATAAAACTTTGTCGTCTACAACGCTTGCGTCAAAATGAATCTCTCCCCGAATCATATCATTCAGGGTAATGGTCTCTTTCTCTGGCATCCTAATCCTTATTACATGTCTCGTGCCTGCGTCAAGGAGATGCTTCACCTCGTCCTTTGCCATCACTAGCGAGTTGCGCATTTGCATGCGAATATGGTGATCATACTGCGGCGAGGGATTCGCGTCTGTCTTGAAATTTTGCCGCATCTGTTCCAATTCTTCTGGTGTATCGAAAGCATAATAGGCAAAACCATCATTGACCAAATGTTCGGCATATTTTCGATAAATCTGTTTTCTTTCACTTTGTCGGTAAGGTCCGTAACTTCCTTTATTCAGAGGGCTTTCATCGGGTTCCAGTCC
>VBAU01000074.1:6217-6689 GCA_005883855.1 Bacteroidota bacterium | reverse complement strand
ATTCTGATGGGCAAATAAATAGTTATACAAAACCGTTCTGATCCCACCCAGGTGCAAACCACCTGTTGGGCTTGGAGCAAAACGCACACGAACTTTCTTCATAAGGTGGCAAAGATAAAGTAGAAGGCACAAGCCTCAAGAAGGATCAAAGCAGAAGTTTCATCCCCTTATTCCTCATTCGTAATTCGAAGTTGCTTGTTCGTTATTCGAGTACCTTGTGCCTTGTATGAAATATTTTGTCAAAACTCCATGGTGGGTCAAAAAAGCATTTCCTTCTTATACATGGAGCGTTGCAACAAAAGAAAAAGTTCTGTACCTGACATTTGACGACGGACCGCATCCTGAAATCACGCCTTTTGTTTTAAACGAGTTGAAAAAAGTCAATGCTCTCGCCACTTTCTTTTGTGTTGGAAAAAACGTGTTGGCATTTCCTGAAGTTTATAAGCAGGTATTGGATGAAGGACATGTCGTA
>VBAU01000074.1:0-6145 GCA_005883855.1 Bacteroidota bacterium | reverse complement strand
AAATTTGTTTCGCCCCCCGTACGGCAGAATTACACGGTTCCAGGCGAAGCATTTGCCTACAGCAATGAAGGGACGAAAAGCAAAAGTGATCATGTGGGATATATTGAGCGCGGATTTCGACAAGGAGGTTTCTGCGGAGCAATGCTTGCAGTTCGTAGTTTTCCGTTCTTCACCTGGATCGATCATTGTTTTCCATGACAGCGAAAAAGTCTCCGATAAGTTAAGATACGTTCTGCCAAAAGTTCTTCATCATTTTACTGAGGAGGGCTTCAGGTTTCTTCCATTAAACTCAAATTAAGTCAGCAGAATTTTTTGAAGTGAACGAACGAGGTTCCTGAAAAAAGTTAGGGCCTGGGTAGACACCCTGGCCCGTTTTTAATCCGTACCCTATGAAAACTGGTTTAAAGGTAAAATTATTTTTGAATTAGCGCAAAGTAATTTCGTGGTTCACGCCATTGATTTTAAGGAGTGCACGGTTGTCGCAATTCCCATATCGATATCCATAGTCAAGGGTGCCGACCCATTGCGAATTTGATGAGAGATTCGCCCGGCGAATGCTTACGGTTCCGTCTGATATCCAGTGACAACTGAACTTTTTTACCAATGGCTTAGTAACCTGTGCTTCCCATGCAACGATAATGTCGCTTCTTCTTACCTTACCCGTGGCCGAACCTTCAATTGCAAAAACATCATCAAGCGGAGAGCTGGTTGTAGAGCCTAGCGTTTGTTTGATGGTCTTCGAACTATGCCATTCACTATAGTTCCCGGTTGCTTTGCTAAGTCTTGTGTCAATGTCAACCTGGAATTGTAATTTATCCTGTGTTCCAATATTGGAGATCTTAAGAGTGGACCAATTTTCAATGAAAGTACTGTCGATGTAAAAGTCCTGGAATGCAGCAGTGGCCGTAGCTCCAGGATACAGCAAGCGATTTGAATATGTGATGATGATCTTACCCTTGCGCGAGTGACCATCGTTTGCCACGCAACCCGTGCTTCCGAAATCGAGTATTATTTGGATAGGAAATGTGTTGGTGGTCGTATGTTCGATAGTAACATTGAGGCAAGAAGGTAACTGGGTAGTGTTAATTATGCGGCCGTTTGAATAGGAAGGTTCGTAACCGCTGGCATCATTGCGACCGAAAATGCCCGTTCCTCCAAGTGCCACATCCTTGTTTACCCCTAGCACATCATTGAAAACACCGTCAAATACGTTCTCCGCGTCAGCATCCGATTCAGTCGCCGCCACGTTGGCTTGTTCTTCATCCTGGGGCGCCAGGGTCCCGCTGTTTTCTTTCTTACACGAAAATATTACCAGGACGGTGATCAGGCAGGTTGCAGTCAGCAAACGGGTATGGATACGTGCGATCTTCATAAACTATAGTTTTATAGACAATATCTAACGGTATTAAGATGATCTTTATTGAAAAAAGTTTAACTGTATATTAGAAATTTTTAGAGAGTTTTGCCTGATAATGAGCTTAATAGACACCCACTGCCATATTTATTCCGATGAATTTGACCCGGATCGTCCGGCGATGATGGGCCGCGCTGAGAGTGAAGGTATTACAAAAATGCTAATGCCTGCGATAGATAACTCCACCCATCACCAAATGCTGAATCTGGAAGCTGAATTTCCGGGAAGGTGCGTGAGCATGATGGGGCTTCACCCCTGTTCGGTCAAGGAAAATTATAGCGAGGAGCTACGAATAGTTGAGCAATGGCTTCAAAAAAGACCGTTTGTCGCGGTAGGCGAAACAGGACTTGACTTCTATTGGGACCTGACATATACAAAACAACAATACGAGGTATTTCAACGGCAGATAGACTGGGCGTTGGAATACGAAATTCCGGTTGTTATCCATTCCCGTAATTCGATTGATGAATGCATCGGCATGGTCGACAGGAATCAAACAGGAAAATTGAAAGGAGTTTTCCACTGTTTTTCCGGCTCCATCGAACAGACAAGAAAGATTATCGATCTGGACTTTTACTTGGGGATAGGCGGTGTGCTAACGTTTAAGAAATCAGGGCTGGATGTCGTTCTCAAAGAGATCGATCTAAATAACATCATTTTAGAGACGGATGCTCCTTACCTCGCCCCGGTTCCATTTCGCGGTAAGAGAAACGAATGCAGCTACCTTAAATACATCGCTGAAAAATTGGCTGAAGTCAAAGCCGTGTCGGTCCAGGAAATTGCGACGATTACCAGCCAAAATGCAAAGAAACTATTTTCCTTGTAGTGGTCATTCGCCAAACGGATAAGTCCCCGGTACCAGGTGTCCGTCGGGAAGTATGTGCAGCGGGTGCAGAGCATCGGTTTGATCCAGGAAGATAAATGCGTCGTAGCGCAATGGTAAAACACTCGGAACATAGTTACCATACTTTTCGTATTCCGGGTTATAAACAACGCCAATGGCGCGATGACCGAAATGATTCTCCATGAATAGGTCGTTCGCAAAGTCATCCATAATGAGTAATCGATTTTGATTACCACACTGATGCAGCAAATATTCCCAGCTCGCTCTTTTTGCTTCCGGGACTTTCAAGCGCGTCATTTTTGCTCCCCAACTTCTGCCAGCGATAACTGTTCCAGCATAGGTGCCGAAGCCTACCAACACCACACCTTTTTCATGATGTTGCAGACGGGCTAATTCGCCGATATTGTACATTCCTTCTTCACTCATGTCCGTCGCCCTGGCATCTCCAATGTGGGTGTTGTGTTCCCATACTATCACTTTTGAATCATCACCGTGAAATTTCAGCAATCGATCAAGTGTATCCGCCATATGCCGGTCGCGTACGTTCCATGAATGCGGCCCGCCCGCTACCATTGCACGGTAGTATTTTTCTGCATTGACGGTAATCAGGGCATTTTGCTCTGTGCTAAAAACATTTTCGTAATCGCCATCGTATTGGGGAATTCTTTGTTGAATTTCTTTCAAAAGATCCACCACTTCGTTCTCGCAGATCTCCGGTACAAATTGTGATTCTCTTGCATAGGAGCGGCCCTCATCGTTGCGATAAGGTTCAAAACATTGATAAGCGTCTTGTGCTTTTCTCAATGCCTTTGGATCCACGCGCTGCAGATAACTTATGATCGCTTCCATTGATTCCCACAAACTATAGACGTCTAACCCATAGAAGCCGATTTTTGTGTTGCGGGATAATGTTGAATTGAATTTGTAGAGCCACTCCGCTAGCGCTGCTATTTCCCAGTTGGCCCACATCCAGGTTGGCCATCGTGATATTTGATGTAACACGTCACGGGCGCTGTTACTCGAATCCGGAGAATTTTTTATGTAACGATTTATGCGATAGCAATCCGGCCAGTCTCCTTCGACCGCAATAAAGTTAAATTCCTTTTCTACTATTAGCTTTTGTGTGATGAAAGTGCGCCAGGTGTAAAATTCGTGAGTACCGTGCGATGCTTCGCCCAACATTACAATTCTTGCATCGCCAATTCGATCAAAAAGAGGAGAAAGATCTGTTTGATGCTCTAAGACGTGAGAAGACTTCTTGATGTTTTCAACAACATCCTTTTCGTTTACTTTCGTTTTCTGCCCAGCATATCTTTCCATGTTTCATCCGAAAGCAATTTTGTTTCCAGATTTGAGTAAAGGGACGATACGAGGGGCAAGGAAACGATATTTTGAATTATAATATCGCTTGCAGAAAGGGTGAATGATAACTGACAGCAGCCACGTCATTCTTTTGTGAGATTGTCTCTACTGTGGATTGCTTTTGTTCAGTTGTTCCCTTGTCTTCCCTGGTTAATTCTGAGAAAATGAGGACTGGAAACGATGCCAGCAGGATTATGAACCTCATTGTGAATCTTGTCTTTTCCATTTTTTTATTTTTTAAAGGTTTAATGATATGACGACATAAAGATCATACAGGTTACCGCCAAAGGAAAGAGTGATCGTAATGAACTGAGCCCTTAGGCGGATGAACTGGCAGATCTGATTCGTGAATGAATGTCGGTTAAAAGGTCCATCGTGGCGACCTTCCGGCGGCTCAACGGCACGGTCTATAGTCTCCCACCTTATTCGTAGTTTGATCATCCAGTTCATTCCGGAGAATACGCAGTTCATACCTTGAATCGACAATTGGTCGCCCTGCCACGGATATTCCTTTGGGTATCTATTAACTTGCATTGAAATTGGAATATGAGTGAGACTTCGGAGATACGGCCGTTTTCATATTCGCGAAAAGAAGGGTTGATTGCCACAATCGTTTTACCACCATTTGCTTTCTTGCTGAATTATGTAATGTTCGGCAGCAGATATTTCTCCAGTATCAAAGATTTTTTTCTCGCTACACTTCTCACCCTGGCGATCATCCTGCTCGCCTATGTAAGTTGTGGCATGGTGGCCACAGTGCTGGGTAATCGTTATCCAAAATATAGCCAAACATTTAAGCGAATATCTATTGGACTGCTTGCTTACGTGGCGATAATGGTTGCTGCAATCAGTGTTATTTTTTGGGGCTATGATTACATTGATTTCCTCGGCTATCAGCTTAACATGAATCAGTATGGCTGGTGCCTTGTGATTGGCATCTTCTTAAATGTGCTCGCCACTACCCTAAACGAAGGAGCGGCTTTTTTTGAAAAATGGCGAAGGCTGGTAGACGAGGCTGAAAATCTAAAGAAAGAGAATTTACAAAGCCAGCTGGAAGGATTGAAGGGGCAAGTACACCCGCATTTTTTATTCAACAGTTTGAATTCATTGTCATCATTAATCAGTGAGGATCCTGAGAAAGCCGAGAAGTTCCTGGATGAGATGAGCAAGGTATATCGCTATTTGCTTCGTACCAATGAAGAGGGGTTAACCACGCTGGAATCAGAAATGCACTTCATTCAGTCCTATTTTCATATGCTGAAGACAAGGTATGGCGACGGCCTTGACATGGAAACTAACATCGATGATCACTATATGAATTACCAAATTCCGCCTCTTACATTGCAGATGCTGGTTGAAAACGCCGTCAAACACAACATGATCATGAAAAATAGGCCGCTGAAAATTCTAATTATGACCACAAACAGCGGCAAGCTCATAGTTAGCAACAACCTCCAGCGTAAAGACAGGATGGTTTCGTCGAATAAGATAGGGCTGGCGAATATTGTCAACAAATACAGGTTGATGAAAAAGGAAGAGATCAGCGTGAGAGACGACGGGAAGGAATTTGCCGTGGTAGTACCTTTAATTCAACCGTGACTTTATTTCAATTCATCTGGCAAATACGCAATTCATACACTGACAGAAGCAATCAGGGACGGAGGTCATGGTCCAGGCAGTGATGGCGGCGTATCTTACATTAAAAATAACTTAAAAAAAATCCGCCTCTGGCGGAGATGGGGACATTAATATGAAAGTATTTATAGTTGAAGACGAAGAACTGGCAGTAAAAAAACTGCGCAAGACACTGGAATCAGTCGATCGCACCGCTGAGGTGGTTGGAGTTGCTGACAGTATTCGCTCTTCGGTCAACTGGCTCCAGAATAATCCTACTCCTGACTTAATTCTCATGGACATTGAATTGTGCGATGGCCAGAGTTTTGAAATATTCGATAAGGTAAACGTAAAAAGCACCGTAATCTTCACTACTTCTTACGATGAATTCGCGTTAAAAGCATTTAAAGTAAACAGCGTTGATTACTTACTAAAACCAGTTCAAAAGGAAGATCTGCAAGCTGCGCTTACCAAATTGCGACACATGAAAGAGTTGTACGGTTCCCAGAGCGGTTCCGCCTCCTTAAATGTCGATAACCTGGTAAAGGAGCTGCAATCCAAACTGCAACCCAAGGGTTTTCGTAAACGTTTTCTTGTGAAGCATGCACAGAAGCTCGTGAGTGTAGATGTAGAGGAGATAGCATACTTCTACAGTGATGGACGACTGAATTTCTTTAAAACCTATGACAATCGAAAGTTTGTAGTTGACTACACAATGGATGAGCTGGAAGAGATGTTAGATCCCGACCGATATTTTAGAATAAGCCGCGCATTTTATGTTTCTATTAATAGTATCGACCAGATACACGATTATTTCGGTAACCGTCTCCTGCTCCATTTAAAACCGGCCGTGGATAAAGAAGCCATCGTGAGCCGCGAGAAAGTAACTGAGTTCAAAGTGTGGATGGGGA
>VBAU01000073.1:8426-15666 GCA_005883855.1 Bacteroidota bacterium | reverse complement strand
CGTAGTAACAACGTCTTTTCCATTCTCAGGCTCTATCTTGTAACCTTCGACAGGCACCGCTACGCCGCCCGCAATAAATCGGACAAGCCTTTGTCCGCTTTGGCCGGTTAAAAAACTGTCATAGCTTTTTTCAAGGCCCACATTCATCTTTTTCACTTTGCCGCTGCTCGCTACGTAGTCCCTCGACAAACCAACCGTTCTATTCGCCAGTAATTGAAAAGGAGTTAAACGTTTGCTATTGACTTCTACAATAACACCACTTTTATTTCGCCCTAACCTTGCGAGCGGAAAATCACGAAATGTCTTGTAATCTTCAAAAGATAATTTTTTCTCTAGCGGATAGTATCGGTCCTTTTTTCTATAGGCCTGTTGGAAATCCCGGCTATATTCTCTTGATGACTTATCGCCGAAATAATTCGCCATGGCGATGGAAAAGGAATCAACATTCTCTTTGAAGCGTTTTCCATTTTTCTCTCTGAGGCCGTCGGCTTCCGTGTCCATGTAAATATCAAACGTGGGAATCGAAGTACTCAGCATCTGGCCGTCTTCACTATAAATTGTACCGCGCTCAGCTTCCAGTGGTTCGATGCGTTGGTGAAGGCTATCGCTCATGCTGCGCCAATAAGTGCCCTGGACACGTTGAATGTAAAAAGCTCTAGCCAGGATCACTGTGCTTACAGCAGCAATGCCTAAAAAACTCAGGTAAACTCTCCACAGTATGTCACGCTTTACTTCCAATGGCTAGCGTTTGTTTTTAGTTGTTGTGTAGTTTGGTGCCAGCTTCTGTTTTCCATTTGGACGCCTGTTGCGTCGCACACTTCAGCGTTCGGGATTCTGCTCATCAAAGCCTGTCGTGACCGAGGTAGTGCATCTCAATTTTTATCGGCATCAGCACTATCCTTCAGAACTATCGGTGCAACAGTCAGTTCTTTTAATTCCAATGGCTCAACTGCCTTGGCTAATTCACTTTGTTTACTGCGAAACATGACCTCGCTCTTTATCGTTTTGTATTCGTACTGCAACTCCTTTACTTCTTTTGCGGTCTGGTTAATATTTCGAATAGTTTTATCTGCATAGTGGCCGTTATAGATATAAACGACGGCCAAAAGTGCCAGGAACAAAAAGAACGGCACTTGCTTTACGATCGATTGATAATTCAATAATCGCTTCCAGCCGATAGATATCGATGCAATTTTCGAGTCCCGTTCTTTAGTGTTTTCTTGTTCTGGCATAAAACGTCGTTAGCTTTAAATGGTTTCGGGAGGGTTTTGTTTCAAGGGATATGGATCTTAAATTGATTGCTATACCGTCCGTTAATATTTTTAAGTAAACATTTTTATTCTCTGTTATTTTATTATCCATGCTCACTCAATACTGACGCCTCACGACTCACTCATTACTCATTCTCTTCTCCGCGACTCTAAGCTTTGCGCTTGCCGACCTCGGGTTTCGTTTCTTCTCGTTTTCGCCAGGTGTGATAGGTTTCTTCGTGACCATCTTTAACTCCTTCACCGGTGCTGCCGTGCTAAACGGGTTTTCCTCCAGCTGTTCAACCGTACCATAGCGAAAAAAATTTTTCACCAACCTGTCTTCTAAAGAGTGAAACGTGATGATGGCTACCCGACCTCCGGGTTTTAACAAGTGTGGGACTTCCTGCAGCATTTCCTTTAACGCACCGATCTCGTCGTTTACTTCAATTCGTAAAGCCTGGAAGACCTGGGCAAAGTATTTTTTTGGATTTCCTTTCACAATTCCGCGAAGAGCATTCTTAAGATCGTCAACTGTTCGTAGAGGTACGGTCTCGCGCACTTCCGTTATAGTCTTTGCCAGGGTTTTGGCATTCGTGATTTCTCCGTATCGCTCAAACAACTTGTGCAATTCTGATTGCCCGTAAGTGCTGATCACATTAAAAGCCGTTTTGCTTTCGCGCCTATCCATTCTCATATCCAGGCCGGCATTAAAACGGGTTGAAAATCCACGCTGCGGTTCATCAAACTGGTGGCTGCTAACACCCAGGTCAGCGAGAATGCCATCAACGACGGAAATGTTATGCAACTGGAGAAACCGCTGAAGATGCCGAAAGTTTTGTTGTATAAAAATTAGTCGCTCATCACTCGGCAAATTTTTTTTAGCGTCCTCGTCCTGGTCAAATGCCACCAATTTTCCACTGGCGGCCAATCTTTCAAGAATAGCTTTTGAATGTCCACCGCCTCCGAACGTGCAATCCACGTAGATTCCATTAGGTGCTATCTTCAAACCGTCGATTGCCTCTTTCAGGAGAACTGGTGTGTGATAAGGGGAATTTGGTCCCGATTCGTATCGGGATGGGGATTTGGAACCAGGAGAGCTACTGTTTTCGGTTTTACTCATTGGTCATGAATTACTAATTCCCAATTCCTAATTCCTAATTACTAATTACTAATTCCGCCTTTCCCATCGCCATCCGCCATCACATCTTTAGCAAGGCTGCTGAAGTCTTCTGCAGAAAAGGAGTCAAAGAGCTGGTGGTACTTTTTACTATCCCAGATTTCGATTTTATTTACGGCCGCTACTAACACGATGTCCTTTTGCAAATCCGCGTGTTCTTTCAAATTTGGCGGTATCAGTAATCGACCGGCGCTATCGGGTTCGACCGTTGTTGCACCGTTAAGGAAAAAACGGCGGAATTCACGAACCTTCGGGTCAAATTCATTTAGCTTACTGATTTCTGCAAAGAGCGGCTCCCAGCTTTTCATTGGGTAAAGACTTAGACACTTCTCAAAACCCCTGTTAATAACAAAGCGGTCATCCTCTTTTTCCGGTAATTGCTTCTTGATTCCAGCCGGCAGAAGAAAGCGACCTTTGGCGTCTAAAGTAGCCTCGAATTCGCCGAGAAAACCTATCATTATCAGGGATTTGGGTCAAGTTTGAAATAAATTGACACAAAATAACACTTTTTCCCACTTACAAAGTAAATTTTGAGGTTTTTATTTTTTCCACAGTAATATTTAACGGTAAAGTCGCCATGAGTAACACTTTCATGCGACCAAAAAAATTATGGGAACAAAATGACCTGAATTAAGTGTGAATTGCGGTGGAAAAGCTGTGGATACATCAGATTTCGCAATCAGCAACTTCATTGTTATATCAAATCATGTTCTTCTTAAATTGATATGAAACACTTTTCACTTTATGTCAACTGCTGGCTATTCCGCGACTCCGCTATTAAAAAAATTAGACCTAAAAGCTGAGTACAAATTGCTTTTGGTCAATCCCCCGAGTAATTATTTTGAACTGCTTAAAGCAAATGTTACCGATCAATTAGCAAATAGAAATGAAACACCCGATTGGGTGCATTTATTTGTGAAGAGCAACAAAGAATTTGAAAGTGAAATGAAAAAATTGCTGTCAATTGCAAAAAAGAATCCGGTGATTACCATCTGGGTTTCATGGTACAAAAAGTCATCCGCGTTTGCTACCGATGTCACAGAAGACGTGATCAGAAATTTTGCATTAAAAAATAAACTCGTCGATGTAAAAGTGTGTGCTGTCAGCGACGTATGGAGCGGGTTAAAATTAGTTGTGCCATTAAAACATCGATAGCTGATGATTAAGCAGGATATTTGCATTGTCAATTAAATACAACAGTTGGTTGTGTTATGCATGTGCCAGACCTATCTATTCAAGATTACACGTATCACTTACCGCAGGAACGAATTGCAAATTTCCCTTTACAAGAAAGAGATGCGTCTAAACTCCTTGTCTACAACAATGGTGTAATTGATGAAGACATTTACAAAAACCTGGATCGCTGGTTGCCTTCTGGAACGGTACTCATTTTTAATGATACTAAAGTAATCTCGGCAAGACTATTATTTCACAAACCAACGGGTGGCGTTATAGAAATATTTTGCCTGGAGCCGCATGAACACTACCGCGATATGACGAACGCAATGATGCAGCAAGGAAGTGTTTTGTGGCAGTGCCTGATTGGAGGCGCATCAAAATGGAAGCACGGACAAGTTTTAGAAATGAAGATTAGAATCGGTGAAACAGAAACTTTCCTCCACGCAAAATATGTCGACAAGAAGATCGACTCTTTTGTTATCGAATTTTCGTGGGACGAAACCCGGTTGAGTTTTGGAGAAATTTTGCACTATGCGGGTGTTATTCCTCTGCCACCGTACATAAAGAGACAAGCGCAGCCGCTGGACGCGGAAAGATACCAAACTATCTATGCACATCATGAGGGATCGGTTGCAGCGCCGACTGCCGGATTGCACTTTACTGACAACCTGCTAAACAGGCTGAGAAAAAACGGTATTCAAACAGATTTCATTACCCTCCATGTAGGCGCGGGAACTTTCAAACCGGTGAAAAGTGCAACCGTACACGGTCATGAAATGCATGCTGAGTTTATAACTGTCTCAAAAGGGACAATTCAAAACATCATTGAGGCTCTTGGCAGAAATGTTATTCCCGTGGGGACTACGTCGCTTCGCACGATTGAGAGTTTGTACTGGTTGGGTGTAAAAGTGACTTCGGGAGAAGAAAATGATTTGACGGTTTCGCAATGGGAACCTTACGAATTGGCAAATCAAAATCTGTCCTCAAGACAAGCGCTGGAAAATCTCGTTGACCTGATGAGCAGGAAAAATATGGACCAGTTAACGACCAAAACGAACATCATGATTGTTCCCGGTTATAAAGTCAGGGTCGCAAACGCACTGATCACTAATTTTCATCAACCACAGTCTACATTACTATTGCTTGTTGCTGCTCTTATTGGAAACGATTGGAAAAGAGTTTACGACTATGCCTTGCAAAATGATTTTAGATTTCTTAGTTACGGCGATGGCTGCTTGCTTTGGGTAAACAGATAAAGGGCGGCTGCGCGTTGACTGTAATCGTTTTGTCGCTTTATGCTGGAACTGGAGAGATGACCGGTTGACGTTGAAGTTTTTTTAGCGGAAACTCTAAAGTAAAAGTGCTGCCTCTGCCTAGTACACTATCCACTCTGATTTCGCCATTGTGAGCCTCGACCATTGTTTTCACGTAACTCAAACCTAATCCGAATCCTTTTACATTATGAAGGTTGCCTGTGTGTGCACGATAGAATTTTTCAAATACTCTTTTCGCGGTTTCCTTGCTCATGCCAATACCGTTGTCTTCAATTACGATCACAATACTCTTCGCGGTCGACTCGGTGGTTATTTTAATCATTGGCGGCTGATCATCTTTTGAATATTTGATCGCATTGTCAATAAGATTATTGATGAGGTTGGAAAAGTGAACTTCATCAGCATCGATAAAATCATTTTCTGCATTTAGCAATAACTCGGCTTTACCATTTTCTTCCTCTAATTGCAGCGTGAAATTTTCTACAACGTCCTTGATCACATGGTGTGCATGCATTGGCCGTAGCAGCAACTGTACTTCTTGTTTGTCCATCAGCGCAGCTTTTAAGATCGTTTCAACTTGTCGATTCATTCTCTTATTTTCTTCCTTGATGATCGTGCTGAAGTAGCTCATTTTTTCCTTGTCGTTGACGACCTTTTCATTTCGCAAAGCATCTACCGCCAGCGAAATAGTTGCAAGAGGCGTCTTGAACTCATGCGTCATGTTGTTAATAAAATCATTTTTTATCTCACTCACTTTTTTCTGTCTCAACATTGTTCTTACCGTGAGATAAAACGAAGCCATGATTAACATAGTAAAGATGATAGCCGAGACGATCGGCAGCCACAAAGACTCAAATACCATGGCCTGGTAATTCATGGCAATAACCGTCAACACTTCATTGGGAGAAAGATTTTCCGTTTCGCTTCCGCTCGGAGAATTTAACGGCACGGTGGAAAAATAATTCTTCGGATCGTTTTCATTATAGACAGTAACAAAATTTCTTGACTGTTTTTCCATGGTGCTGGCCGATAAAATCGCTACGCCAAATTCAAACCTGATGTTATCCAGCCCCCTTTCATTAAAAGCTTTTCGGATGATGTCCTGGATTTGACCGGTCGTCAGTCGTTGGCCGATAGTGTTTGGACGCAAATACTGGAGAGAAAATTCACCGGGGACGAGGCCTGGGAAGCTTTTGGTGTCAAGGCTGTAGTTAGCCTTGTGCTGTGATAGAACACTTGCCGCAACGATAACCCCATCCTCTATCCTATGTTTTACTGTTTCGCGCTTCAACAGTACCATGTTTTTTAACCACAGCAGCTGAATGACAATGATGCCGATCAATGATAAGCTGATCAAGCCGATTATTATGGGAAAAATTTTCTTCACTCTGCTTATTTAGTTCTCGAAAGATAATATGTTTTATCAAACATAAAAACTCTGCAAATTTAATATTCCATAATCCGGGCCAGAGTCGAGGTCGCTATAAAACAGTCATTTTAACACAGGTTTAGGGCAATTTAAAAAGAAGCGATGTTGTCTTTTATACAGTTAAATGGTTTACCATTTTTAACCGGCACAACTTTGGTAAACTAGATTTTAGAGGTAAATTGTATTTATGATCGAACCTGCTTCCGGGATATTACTCATCTCTGATCCATTTTTAAAAGATCCCAATTTTATGAGGACGGTGGTTTTCTTGTGTGAGCACCAGGAACAGGGAAGCTTTGGATTTGTACTGAATCGCAAATATGAAAATACGATTGACGAACTAATACCCGAACTTGAAGGCCACAGAATTCCCCTATATTATGGCGGTCCTGTGCAAATGGACACCATCCATTTTCTTCATCAGTATCCGGAAGACATACCTGGCGGACAAGAGGTCATGAAAGGCATCTACTGGGGAGGAGACTTCGACAAAGTTATCGGGATGATCAAGAGCAGAATCCGATTTTTTATTGGATATTCTGGCTGGAGTGACGGTCAATTGCACACTGAACTGGCAGACAAGTCATGGCTCACGGTAAAGGCAACCCGCAAAATAATCTTCCATCGCGACTACAAAGAAATATGGAAAGATGCTTTGAAACAACTCGGCGGTGAATATGAAATCATGATCAACTTTCCGATCGATCCTCAGCTCAATTGATTTCTTCGCTGATTCAATTAAAATTTATACTTAGTTTTCAGGCTCCAATTACCTCTCTATGCAAAAATTATTGCTGCTATTGGTTATACTTCTTTTCTTTTTACCTAACTGCAAACAGAATGACAACAGGCCACGTGTTCTCGTATTTTCCAAGACCGCAGGTTATCGACATTCTTCGATTCCGAGTGGCAAAGCTGCCATTCAGAAGCT
>VBAU01000073.1:6203-8394 GCA_005883855.1 Bacteroidota bacterium | reverse complement strand
AGACGCGAGTTATTTTACGGAGGACAATCTGAAAAAATATGCAGCCATTATTTTTTTGAATACCACGGGAGATGTGCTGAACAATGAACAGGAAATTGCAGTGGAAAGGTTTATCTAGGCAGGAGGCGGTTTCGTGGGCATTCATTCGGCCACAGACACTGAGTATGATTGGATCTGGTATGCAAACATGGTCGGCGGACAATTTGCAAGTCATCCGGCAATTCAAGCTGCTAAATTAATGGTCGTTGACAAAACACAGTCGTCTACTCAATCCCTTCCGGAAGTCTGGAACAGGACGGATGAATGGTACAATTTTAAAAGACTCAATAAAGATGTAAAGGTTTTGTTGAAGATCGACGAAACCTCTTACAAAGGTGGTTCCCTCGATGGTGATCATCCAATGGCGTGGTATCATGACTATGACGGTGGCCGGGCTTTTTATACTGAGCTGGGACACACTGAAGAATCATACAAGGATTCCTTTTACCTGAAGCACATTCTCGGAGGCTGGATTATTCGAAAGCGAGATCGCAATACCCGCCTGATGAAAAGAAATTCACGAAAACCATTTTAAGTGAAGGTGAATTCTTTGAACCAACCGAGATGACAGTGTTACCCAATCTCGATATTTTAATCGTTGAGCGCCGCGGACAAATTCTTTTGTACAAAAACGACATAAAAAAAATCAAACCGGCGGGCTCTTTGAATGTCTATTGGAGAACTTTAAAGGATAGTAGCGTAAACGCAGAAGAAGGTTTATTGGGAGTTTGCAAGGATCCAAATTTTGCAAAGAATCATTGGGTATATATATTCTATTCGCCAGCGGATACTTCAGTCAACCGTTTATCAAGATTTGAATTAAAAAATGATACGATTGATAAAGGATCGGAAAAAATAGTTCTTCAATTTTATTCGCAGCGCGAGATCTGCTGTCATACGGGCGGTTCCATTACGTTTGGACCAGGCAATTTATTATATCTTTCTACAGGGGATAATTCAACGCCTTTCGATGAGCCCAACCAGCGCTACGTTAGCCATGGCTTTGCTCCTTTGGACGATCGCCCGGGCCATGAACATTATGATGCAAGAAGAACATCGAGCAACTCAAATGATCTCCGGGGAAAGATCATTCGTATCCGGATAAAAGACGATGGCAGCTACGAAATCCCCGGGGGAAATCTTTTTCCGGGTCCGCAGTCTAGGACCAAACCCGAAATTTATGTGATGGGAAACCGCAACCCTTATCGCATTTCCGTCGATCAAAAGAATAGTTTCCTTTACTGGGGGGAAGTGGGGCCGGATGCCACCAAAGATAGTTTTGAAACTCGGGGCCCGAAAGGCTACGATGAAATCAACCAGGCGCGTGCTGCGGGTTATTTTGGGTGGCCTTTGTTTGTGGGAAAGAACTACGCGTATCATCAATACGACTATGGCGCCGGCACAAGCGGGCCCTCGTTTGACACTTCGCAACCGGTAAATAATTCAAAAAATAATACAGGCATTGTTCAATTACCAAGACCACACCCGGCGTTTATCTGGTACCCATACGACGTCTCTCCCGATTTTCCTGAAGTCAAGACTGGGGGAAGGACTGCAATGGCCGGACCGGTTTTTTATAGTGATTTGTATCCTGCTGAAACGAGGTTGCCCGACTATTACAATGGAAAGCTTTTTATCTATGAATGGATGCGAAATTGGATAATGGCAGTAAGCCTACAGCCTGACGGCGATTTTTATAAGATGGAGCCATTCATGTCAAAAACAAAATTTGCGGCGGCAATTGATATGGAGCTTGGCCCGGACGGAAAATTGTACATACTTGAATATGGCACCGGCTGGTTTCATAAGAACAAGGACTCGGGCTTATCGAGGATTGATTATAAAGACTAGTGAAACCGAATTAATGCGTCGGGGCGTTTGCCCGTTTTCTTTTTGCGTAAAAATAGTCGACCAGTAGCACGACAATAAGAATCACTAACCCAAAAAATTCTCTTGTTTCTTCTATCCAGGGTTGTTCAGCCTTCATGGTGTCAGCAATATTAGCGGCGTGGTGCTTTGTCATCCAGTCCCAAACTCCGTTTTCATCAAAAAATTTATAGATCGCATACACGGCGTAAACGCCAATCCCCAGCAAATACGCCATTGGAAAATATTTATTGCGAAAGGCAAGCCAGCAAAGAACAGCAGCGTA
>VBAU01000073.1:0-6157 GCA_005883855.1 Bacteroidota bacterium | reverse complement strand
AGGATCCGGGTCGTTGTATTGCAGCGCAGCGAAGAAAATGAAAATAACGCAGAAAAGAATGTTGAACACTCTCATTTAGACCCGCAAATTATTAGATTTAAGATTTGTAAGACAAAATTATTTAACGATGAAGGGCAGAATAATAGTAGCATTTGTATTACATTTTGTTGACTTTGTAGTCAACGTTTTTCGGGACGAGACATGAAATAAAAACCCCGACGCAAGGTCGGGGCTAGTATTCACAAAGTTGGGACCGACTGGTTTTTCTCCAGTTCATTCTTCTACGGGCACTGCTCCCTCCACCAGTACAGTCACTTTATTATTGAGAACTTCAACAAAGCCACCCTGAATGTCGTAATAGGAAAAATGATTTTGTTTGTCTTTCAAAACTTTTACCCTGCCAGCCTTTAATGCGCTTACTAACGGCGCATGCTTTTCCAACACTTCAAAGCTACCGCTTATCCCTGGCATTTGTACGCCATAGACCTCGCCGCTGTATAGTTTTTTTTCAGGTGTTAATATTTCTAAATTCATATCGCCTGCCCCGAAACGAGGAGTTTAAAAAGTTGATAGCGAACAGAAAGCCGAAGTGTGCGACGCAACAAAAGCCCGGTTGGGTTTCTAAGGCTGACAACACAAACATTCAACCAACATTTATTAAGAGCATCGAAAACTAAACAACGCTGCACAATCTAAGTTCTCCGCCTAAGGCGGAGGAAGGACAGGGGCTTTACCCTTGCGTCTGCGCTAATATCTTCTTCCCTTTATCGATCGCATCATCAATTGTTCCGACAAGATTGAATGCGGCCTCAGGATATTCGTCTGCTTCTCCATCCATGATCATATTGAATCCACGGATGGTTTCTTCGATGGGCACCAATACACCCTTGAGTCCTGTAAAGGCTTCTGCTACGTGGAAGGGCTGGGACAGGAACCGCTGAACCCGCCTTGCGCGACTTACCGTCTGCTTATCTTCATCGCTCAATTCGTCCAGTCCAAGAATGGCGATAATATCCTGCAATTCTTTATACCGCTGTAAAATTAATTTTACGCGGTTGGCACAATCATAGTGGGCATCGCCTACCACTTTTGGCGTCAAAATCCTCGAAGTGGAATCTAGCGGGTTTACGGCAGGATAGATACCGAGGTCCGCAATCTTACGATCAAGCACGGTAGTCGCATCGAGGTGAGCAAAGGTCGTTGCGGGAGCAGGATCGGTCAAATCATCCGCTGGTACATATACTGCCTGGACAGATGTGATAGAGCCATTTTTTGTAGAGGTGATCCTTTCCTGCATGATTCCCATTTCTGTTGCCAGCGTCGGCTGATAGCCAACCGCGGAAGGCATCCGTCCAAGCAAAGCCGAAACCTCTGACCCAGCCTGCGTAAAACGGAAAATGTTATCAACGAAGAACAAAATATCGCGTCCTTTGCCCTGGCCATCACCATCCCGATAGTATTCAGCGATGGTTAGCCCACTCAGCGCTACCCGCGCACGGGCGCCTGGCGGCTCGTTCATTTGGCCGAAAATAAAAGTGGCTTTTGATTCCGATAACTCCTTAAGATTAACCTTGCTCAAATCCCATCCCCCGTTTTCCATGCTGTGTTTGAAGTCCTCACCATATTTCATAATGCCCGCTTCAATCATTTCCCTCATAAGGTCGTTTCCTTCGCGGGTTCTTTCACCAACACCGGCGAACACGGACACACCTCCATAACTCTTTGCAATATTATTAATGAGCTCCTGGATGATGACGGTCTTTCCGACTCCGGCGCCACCAAACAAACCAACCTTACCGCCCTTCGCATAAGGTTCGATGAGGTCAATGACTTTGATCCCCGTGTAAAGCACCTCGGTCGTCGTGGAAAGATTCTCGAAAGCCGGCGGCTTGCTATGTATAGGTCGTCCATTGATTTTAGACACGGCAGGCAATCCATCGATCGGATCACCTGTGACATTAAAAAGCCGGCCTTTGATGCCCTCCCCGATCGGCATCGCTATCGCAATTCCTGTATCCACTACCTTGGTACCGCGCACCAAACCCTCGGTACCATCCATTGCGATGCAGCGCACGCTATCTTCTCCCAGGTGCTGTTGCACCTCGAGCACAAGCGTATCGCCATTTTCACGTTTTAACTCGAGCGCATTATAAATTTCTGGAACAGCTCCGATAACCTGTTTTATTTTACCAAAATTTGACATATTGTTTCTGGTTCCTGGTAACTAGTTACTGGTAACAGCAACAAGCAACCAGCGACTTGCAACCAGCAGCATTTTCAGGCCGCAAAGGTAAGGGGCGGGGGGCAATGTGCAAATTGAAACTTCCCAAATTTGTAAGCCGTCGCCCGGTTCAAAGTCCCCATTTTGTCCTCACGAAACCCCATCCAAATAAAAATCCTTTTTTTCGACGGCTGTGTGAAGCGTCTTCGCTTCACACACAGATTATATCGCCTTTGGCGATTTCGCACCAGCTTTCAAAACCCCCAATTGTCCTTGAAGAATCTCATCCAAAAAATATTTTTTTCGCAACGAGCAAAAAAATAAATTGTTTATGTCCGAAATAAATACCTCGGTTCGTCATTTGAGAAATCTTTTTACCTAAAATCAAAAATTATGGAAAAGTTCATGCTCATTTTTCAGGGAGGTATGAATCCTCAGGCAAGTTCTCCCGAAACCATGCAAAAACAAATGGCTCGCTGGATGGCCTGGATCGAAAAACTGAACAAAGCAGGAAAATATGTTTCCGGGGAGCCGCTCGCCCCTGGGGGTAAGTTGGTAACGGGGAAAAACAAGACGGCAACCGACGGCCCTTATACCGAAGGGAAAGAAGTTGTGGGAGGGTTTTTTGTAATTAACGCTGAGGACTTGGGTGAAGCCGTTAGTATCTGTGATGACTATCCCGGTTTTGATTATGGCGGCACGGTGCAGGTGAGGCAAGTGATGAAAGTAGATATGTAATAAATTGCACGGCTGTGCAAACATCAAACGTTCATCAGACCATTGACCATTTTTTCCGGCATGAGTCGGGAAAGATGGTTTCTGTATTATCGCGACTGCTCGGTTTACAAAACCTGGAGACGGCACATGATATAGTACAGGATACTCTTTTGCAGGCAATGAGCACATGGAGCTACAATGGAATCCCGGACAAACCTTCGGCGTGGCTATATCGGGTAGCAAGAAATAAGGCCATCGATTTTCTGCGACGAGAAAAAAAATTCAGGGAAATAAGTCCGCACTATTCTTATCTGTTGGAATCAGAATATGGCCTTGCCTCGACCGTAAATAATTTGTTCCTCGAAAATGAAATACAGGATAGCCAGTTGCGAATGATGTTCGCGTGTACTCATCCTGCCATCGCAGAAGAATCACAAATAGCCCTCACGTTAAAAACGCTTTGCGGATTGAGTGCAAGCGAAATTGCAAAAGCCTTTTTAATGAATGAAGAAACGATCAACAAAAGGATTTACCGCGCGAAAGAAAAAATAAAAGCCGAAGATATAGAGCTGAATGTGCCGCAGGGAGAAGAATTGCCTCCTCGACTGGATGTAGTTTTGAAATCGTTATATCTTTTGTTCAATGAAGGATACAGTTCTTCGCATCCCGACAAAGTGATTCGTGAAGACCTTTGTGAGGAAGCTATGAGGCTCACTTTTCTTCTCACCAATCACAAGACCACCAACCGTCCACGCACAAATGCATTGCTATCGCTGATGTGCTTCCAGGCGTCTCGACTCCAGGCAAGGTTGGATGATAAAGGAAATATCATTTTATTGAAATTTCAGGATCGGAGCAAATGGCACAGGCAACTGATCGAAAAAGGCACCACATACCTGGAGATCGCAGCTGAAAACCCTGAAATATCCCCTTATCATCTCGAAGCGGCCATCGCCTCTTTGCATGCTTCGGCGGATTCATTTGAACACACAGACTGGAAATCGATCTATGATTTGTACGAAGTACTTTATCAATTGCAGCCAGCGCCGATCGTTGCGTTAAACAAAGCGATCGCGTCTGCTTATGCCATTGGTAGGCAAAATGCCCTTAGCCAATTATTGCAAATAAAAGGCCTTGAAAATTATTACCTCTATCACACGTCAATTGGCGAGATTTATTTTGAATTGCATCAAAAGCGCAAAGCGAAAGAATTTTATGAAAAAGCTTTGCACCTTACCAGCTCACGGGCGGAGCAACAGTTGCTAATGGCCAAGATAAGCAACTGTGAGACTGTACAATAAATTCCACACTTTACAAGGCACAGCTTTTGCAATTGAAAAGGCATGAAAAATATATTTTTTTTAGTAATAACCTGTGCCCTGATTATTTCTTGTAACGACAACGCAGGCATGCGCACAAGTGCCGTGCTCGACGACTCTGCCACGAAAAATATTAGTTCCAGGGACCGAAGCATTACCCCGGCAAATTCTTATTCTGATCTTTTTTTTGACACCACGGTGCTCGAGAATTTTTTAAAGGAAAAAAAGATTCCTGATTCAATTGGTAGTCGTATGCGTAGTTTTTATAACACTCGCAACTATCAATACGCGTGGTTCAGTAGCGACGGATTGACCGAGCAAGCACGGGGATTTTGGAATCTTCATGACTATGTCACGACTTATGATGTTGACACTTCTTTGAAAAATAAGTCCCTACAGAAACGAATGGATAACTTGATTGCCCAGGATACACTTTCTGTAAGCGCAAGAGATAAGTCTTTCCTCAACACGGAATTTACGCTAACACAACATTTCATTTTATACATCCTTCACAACTATGAAAGAGGGTATGTGAAAAGAAAGGAAATGGAAAGGTTTATTCCAAGACAGAAGGAAAATCCCCTTGCCTTTGCCGATTCTCTGCTCAACAAAAAACACAAAGACGATAAATATTTTGAGGATGTCAATGCTTCCTACAAAGCGTTGAAGGATCAACTAAAGAAATATGTCGACATTGCAAAAAACGGTGGGTGGCCCCAGGTGAGCAGCGGCATGAAAAAATTAAGAAAAGGAGTTGCCTCGCCGGAAATATCGGTTATCAAAAAACGATTGGAGATTACGGGTGACATGCCTGGAGGTGACACGAGCCAAAGTTTTAATGATACCCTGGAAATCGCCATAAAAAACTTCCAACAAAGACATGGCTACAAGCCCACGGGTGTAATAAGCGACTCTCTAATAAAGGAAATGAACGTTCCTGCCGTACAGAGAGTGGAGCAAATCCTGATGAACATGGACAGGATGCGTTGGCTGACGAATGAGGCCAAGGGAAATTTGATCGTTGTCAACATCCCTGAATTTGTTTTGCATGTTTATGAAGGCAAGCAAAAGGCTTTTGATATGGACGTGGTGGTAGGAAAAGAAGGTCACAATACGATGATGTTTAATGGTGACCTGAACCAGGTTGTTTTTTGTCCTTACTGGAACGTGCCGTCTAGCATTGTAACACACGAGATATTACCTGCGATGGAAAAACATCCGGATTATTTGGCAAAGCAAGACATGGAGATCACTGGCGAAGAAGATGGCGTCCCAGTGATTCGCCAAAGGCCGGGGCCAAAGAACGCCCTCGGCAGAGTGAAATTCTTATTTCCCAACAGTTTTAATATTTATCTGCACGATACGCCGGTTAAGAGTTTGTTTGAAAAAGATAAACGCGCGTATAGCCATGGATGTATTCGTGTAAGAGAGCCGGAAAAACTCGCGAACTACGTTTTGCGAAATCAACCTGAGTGGACACCCGAAAAAATTGAGGAAGCAATGAATAGCGATGAACAAAAATTTGTAAAGGTCAAAGATCCTATTCCCGTTCTTATTACCTATTACACTGCATGGGTCGATGACAACGGGCAATTGAATCTTAGGGATGATATTTATGGGCATGACACTGACCTGGCGGGAAAGATGTTCTTTTAAATGAAAGTTTTCAGAGCACAGGTAGGCGTCTGCTGCCAAAGGCAAAACGCTTTTGATGCAAATAACCAATCCATTATTACATTTGCTTGATGCAACTTACGCAAGTCACCAACACAGAGTCTGCGAAGGAATTTATCGAGGTAAATGTATTGATCAATAAAGGTGATCCTGGCTATATTCGCCCCCTCAACAAGGACATCAATGACGTTTTTAATCCAAAAAAGAATAAAGCATTCCGTCATGG
>VBAU01000072.1 GCA_005883855.1 Bacteroidota bacterium | reverse complement strand
GTCAAAGGGTTCGTCAGGATCGATACCTGCCTGGTCCGAAGCGGTTACATTTCTTACCGTGTTGCCGCATGCTTCCCGAATGGTGACACTGTCCTGTTCAAGCAAACTCCATAGTTCCGGAGTTCTGTCAAGACTCACAAAGTGTATTTGTATATCCTGTCGTGTTGTGAGATGAAGATTACTCGTTGCAAATTCATCAGACACGTCGGCAATGCGTTTCCACTGAGCCAACGTCATTTTACCATAAGGCAACTTGATGCGCACCATCTGCACTCCCGGCTGTCTTTGCCCATACACACCACGGGCTAAACGAAGGCTGCGAAACTTTTCCTCAGGAATTTTCCCTTCCCTGAATTCATGGATCTTGCGCTCCAGCTCAAGAATATCTCTTTCAACAATGGGATTTTCAAGTTCAGTACGAAAACTCTGCATGGTCTATCGTTTTAATAGCGAGCAATTGATTTTGAGACAATTACCCTACTCAACTAGTGGACTATAAAAGTAAGCATCAATCGTCGATTTTTCAAATAAATTTTGAAAAAAACGAATGACCGTTACGCCTCTCATAAAAAGTTTTAAAAAATAAAAGAATTAGTCTACTAAAATAGTAGGGAATCTCCTATTTTTACACCTCTTTGTTTAAGACGGCAGTAATTTAAATGCAAGAGCAGGCAAGCAAAATAAAGGAGCCTTCTTCGGCTCAGGAGCACAAGAATCAATTGTATCCAATTTTTTTAAAGCTGGATCAATTGGAAACATTGCTTGTTGGTGCTGGCAATGTCGGGTTGGAAAAATTACAATCGCTGCTCTCCAATTCTCCTGAAGCCAGGGTTACAATTGTGGCGCCCGAAGTAAAGGACGAGGTGAAGCAACTAGTATCTCAACATTCCTCATGCACAATTGTTCAACGAGCATTCGAAGACACGGATCTCCACGACAAGGACCTGGTTATTCTTGCAACCAAGGATCGCAAGCTCCATGAATACATTAAGCATCTTGCAAAAGACGAGGGCATTATTGTTAACGTGGCCGACACTCCAGACCTTTGTGATTTTTATCTTGGCAGTATTGTTCAAAAAGGAAGTTTGAAAATTGCCATTTCTACCAACGGGCTTTCTCCGACCATTGCCAAGAGAATAAAAGAGGTCATCAATGACATGATCCCAAAAGAAATGGAAAGCGTGCTGCAGAATATGACTACGATACGTCAAAGTTTGAATGGGACCTTTGAGCAAAAAGTAAAGCAACTGGATGATCTTACTAAGATGCTTGTTTCAAAACAAATCACTCTCGAAGATTTAAATAAACCGGAGCAAAAAAGATGGCAGAAAATCGTTAAGTGGTGCTTGTTTGCGTTTTGTTTCATGATCATTGGCCACACGATCCTGTCGTTTGTTCCTTTTGGGAAGCTCATCGCCAGCGTAGAAACTGTTCCCGGCATCATCAACACAAAAACGTTCTTAATGATGTTGCTTACAGGCTTCCTGGCACAAATGGTAGATGGTTCTTTGGGAATGGGATACGGCACAATTTCTACAACGTTCTTATTAGCGATTGGAGTGAACCCTGCTATCGTCAGCAGCCGGGTACACTCGGCAAGAGTTTTTTCGAGCGGTGTCTCGGGCTATAGTCATCACCGTTTTGGTAACATCAATAAGAAATTGTTCAGGGCATTGGTAGTGCCTGGTGTAATTGGAGCGGTTGTGGGCGCGGCTCTTGCTTTTTTTGCCCAGAAGTACTCTTCCTGGGTGCGACTGCCGCTGTCCATGTACACATTGTACCTCGGCTACTTTATTTTGCGAAAGGCATTTGGAAAAACAAAATATCATCAAAAGGTAAAACGAGCAGGATGGCTTGCTTCCGCCGGCGGTTTCATGGATTCATTTGCTGGTGGCGGTTGGGGCACATTGGTCACGAGCACGCTAATGTCGAAGAGAAGAAGTCCCCGTTATGTGATCGGTTCGGTTTGCCTCGCTGAATTTTTCGTCGTGTTTGTGAGCTCGATTACATTTTTCATTTTACTGAAGAGCATTCCCATTGTTGATGTGGCTGGCCTGATTGTGGGAGGCCTTATTGCTGCTCCCATCGCGGCAAGGTTGGTGGGTAAGGTTCCAATAAAAGCTATGTTCATTGCCGTTGGAGCTTTAGTGATTTTGACAAGTTGCAATACATTTTGGAATGCGATCCGGCAAGTGTTGTAGTGACTGTCATTGCAGCGTGAGTTCTTAATTGCCGCAAGGCAATAAAAAATCATGCGAGGCCAGGACGCCTCGCATAAACTGTAAGGTTAGTGGAAATTTTGAATTAAAATATTCTCCCAGTTGTCTGAGAGATTTTTTTTAGAACTAATTAGTCTACTGAATTGATAGACTATTATTGATACGAAATCAAATTTATGAGAAGATCAACCAAACCATTATCATTAGGCTGGAAAAACGAAACAAAAAAGTTAGTTTTCTTCATTTTGTTGCAGCTCTTATCATTCAACCTGCTGTTCTCGCAAACAGGTATTCTTATTGAAATTTCAGGACAGGTAACTGACCAGGAAAAAAACCTGCCGCTGGCGGATGTGAGTATACAAATTAAAGGGACAGTTGCAGGAACCGTCACGAATTCCACAGGAAATTTCGTACTGCGAACAAAAACAAAACTCCCGTTTACCCTCCTCTTTACATCTGTAGGATTCAAGCCGCAAGAGCTGGAAATAAAAACACTTGGTTCTAATTTGCAAGTTGCGCTCTCCACACAAACTGTTTTAGGAAATGAAGTTGTTGTTACCGCTTCACGTGTGGCTGAGAGCATTTTGAAATCACCGGTGGCAATCGAAAAACTCGACATCAGAACAATCAGGGAAACTCCTGCTCCCAGTTTTTATGATGCCCTCGAAAATGTAAAGGGCGTCCAGATGACCACATCGAGTCTCACTTTTAAGATTCCCAATACACGAGGTTTCAATATTCCTAATAATTTTCGCTTCATGCAGTTAGTGGATGGAGTGGACATGCAGGCGGCTACCTTGGGTGTTCCTTTGGGGAATGCCATCGGTCCAACTGAATTGGATATCCAAAGCGTGGAAATCACTCCGGGTGCAGCGTCCGCCTTGTACGGAATGAATGCCATCAATGGGATGGCGAACCTCATTACAAAAACTCCATTTACGTTTCAGGGCCTCAGCGTTTATCAAAAAACAGGGATCAATCACGTTGATGGTATCGAACATGATCCCGCCATTTTAACCGAGTCGGCGATTCGTTATGCGAAAGCCTTTAAAAATAAGTTTGCCTTCAAACTAAATTTTGGGTACTTGCAAGGCACGGATTGGATCTCAAACACACGCCTTGACCAAAACAGAAACAACCTGAAGAGTGCAAACCCTGGATATCCCGCATTGGATGGGGCAAACAATGTGACTTTCGACGGTTGGAACAAATATGGTGATGATGCCTTGGCGGGGAGCAATGTGGTCTCGATCGGGGGACTCACTATTGATGGCAAAACTAACCGCACACTGCGCGTTGCACGCACAGGATATTGGGAAAATGAATTGGTGGATCCAAAGGTGCAGAACCTGAAATTTGATGCATCGCTTCACTATCGCATCAGTGACAAAGCTGAATTGTCATATTCATACCGCATTGGAAAAATGGATGGTGTATTTCAGCGGGGAAATAAGATCAAGCTCGATGGCGTGGTTGTACAAAATCATGCTCTGGAATTAAAAGGAAACAACTACACTGTTCTTAGTTATGTGTCCACTGAAAACACGGGTAATTCCTACAATGTAAAGCCGCTCGCCGATAACATGGATATCTACACTGGCGGAGCCACCGATACAAAGACGGCAAGCAGTTGGGGAACAAAATTTAAAAATGCCTTGAATGCCTACGCCGCTGCCAACAGTGGATTAACCTCTGCAAATCTTGCCGCTGCCACACAGTATGCCCGGCAACAAGCTGATGCTAGCAGAGCGGCGCAGGGCACCCCACGATTCGATTCCCTGAAAAATATCATCACCCAGATTAATAACTGGGATATAAAATCAAGTGCAATTCCCGATGCGCCCGAAACTGGCGGTGCTGCGTTGGTCCAAAAAAGTCGTTTGTATCATACGGAAGCGCAATGGGATCTGTCAGGCAAAGTGAAAATTTTTGACTTGCTCGTTGGAGGTGATGCGCGGATTTATGAAGTGATTCCCGACGGAAATAATTTCGTCGATTTTTCGCGACCAATCAATCAACGCAATAAGGCTTTGAAGGATGGAAGTTTTGGCGACAAGGTCTACTATAAGAAATTTGGCGTCTTCTCACAGGTCACAAAGACCCTCTTTGGCGAAAAATTAAAATTGTTCGGTTCATTGCGGTTCGATTATAATCCGGCATTCGATCCAAAACTTACGCCGCGCCTGGCTGCAGTTTATACAATGAAAGAAAAACATAATATTCGATTCACCTACCAGCAGGGTTATCGTTTTCCAGCATTGTTCGAAGCCTTGTCTTATGTCAACAATGGAAGGGTAAAGCGTGTGGGTAGCTTACCTTATATAAATGAAGGCTTGGGTTATCTCGATAACAGCTATACGCAGGCCTCCGTAGTCAATTTCAATTCGGCAGTTAGCGCGGCCGGAAATTCGGACTCGGCTACTTTGGCCAACAGAAATTTATTGGTATGGGCGAACCTTCCAAAAGCACGTCCCGAAAAAATAAACTCTTTTGAGGTTGGCTACAAGTCCGTTTTGCTCAAGAACAAATTGGTCATAGACTTCGATGCATACATCAACCAGTATGATGGTTTTCTCGGCCAGGTACAGGTCTTTGTTCCGCGGGGCGAAACCGTGGGAAGTGATGCAGCAGTGCTCGCCATGCTGGACCGAAACAGGGATTCAACAGCAGCTACCGCAACTACCGCAGCTAGTAAGGGGCAAGATCGTTACAGAGTCTATACAAACGCGAAAAATACTTACCACAATTTTGGATCTGCATTAGGAGTTACTTATAATTTTTACAAGCGATACACTGTTACGGCCAACGTGAGCTTCAACAAAATGAAGTCAAATAAGTCGGACGATATTTTTGTCACGGGATTTAACACCCCCGAGTGGTCGACTAATATTTCATTCGGCAACAAGGAAGTGATAAAAAATATCGGGTTCAATATCGTGTGGAGGTGGCAGGATGCATTTTTGTGGGAAAGCCCCTTGGTAACTGGAGATATCTCTGCATACAATACTCTGGACGCGCAGGTTAGTTTTCATTTTCCAAAATTGAAATCACATCTCAAGGTAGGGGGCGCGAATGTTCTAAATCACCGTTATTTGCAGTATGCGGGTGGTCCAACGATCGGCGCATTGTACTATGCAGCCGTTACTGTTGATGGCTTGCTGAATAAATGATGAGACGACTGAACAATTTTCACAAAGTTGCTGTCACTGTCTTCGGATTGTGCATATTTAATTCGCTGCATTCCCAGGAAAAACACACGGAAAAGTTCAACCAGGTGTGGCTTGCCTATTTTAACCAGACAAGGTTCAGCAACAAATGGGGCCTATGGGCAGATTTTCATTTGAGAACAAAAGAAGATTTCTTTACAAATTTTTCACAAAGTGTTATTCGACTAGGTTTGACTTATTATCTCAGCGACGATGCGAAGTTAACGGTGGGATATGCCTACGTAAGCCATTACCCGGAAGATAACCACCCGGGTGTTACGCAACCGGAACATCGCCCCTGGCAGCAAATACAATGGAATACTCAATATTCACGGCTAAGGGCAAGGCAATGGTTGCGGTTGGAAGAGAAATTCCGAAGGAAAATTCTTAATGACTCAACTTTAGCCAGCGGGTATAACTTCAATTATAAGATCCGGTACAATTTTTCGTTGCAAGCACCTTTGTCAAAAAAGGGATTCGATCCGAATACTCTTGCTTTTGTAGTTAACGACGAAGTGCATATTAACTTTGGCAAACAAATCGTGTACAATTATTTTGACCAGAACCGATTTTTTGTCGGGTTCGGATATCAAACAAATGCTCATGACCAATTGCAGTTTGGCTATATGAATGTTTTTCAGCAGTTGGCCTCCGGCCACCAGTATAAATCGATCAATGCAGCCAGGATATTTTATTTTCATAATCTTGATCTGCGAAAAAAGAATAAACCCTAGCAAGCGTGACAAAATATGGCGAGAATTGAACCGATATCCGAAAAGGACACCACACCCTCGTTGAGGGAGGCATTTGAAAAGCATGTAAAGGATTACGGTGCACGTATCACAAATATGAAATCTACGCTCGGCCATTCCCTTCTTGCTTTTGATGTGTACATGCAATGGTATCCATTGTACGAAGAGGTACAAAAAATATTAGGCAAGCGCCTGGCGTATTTGTTTGCATATTCCATTTCATATGCCTCTGATTGCCCTTTGTGTTCTACTTTTTTTCGTAAGATAATTATTGATGCAGGGGAAAAGCCGGAGAACCTTCACTTAAATTCTTCCGAACAAAGAGTGCTTGATTTTGGAAGTTCCGTTGCCAAACACCGGGGACAAATCGCCGATGATGTTTATAACGACGTGGCAGCATCTTATGACAAAAAAGACATGGTCGTGCTCATCGCCTTTGCAGGGCAAATGATCGCCACCAACGTATTTAGTAATGTCACGGAAACCGATATTGACGAATATCTGTTTGACTATTTGCCACCCATAAATGATTCAATGAAATGAGCATTGACCTGAAAAATAAAACTGCCTTCATTACCGGGGCTGCCCACGGACAAGGCCGTGCTTCTGCTTTGGCTCTTGCAAAAGAACGAGTAAATATTGTAGCCTTCGATATAGCAACGACACTTGAATACCCAGGGTATAAACTGGGTTCAGAAAAAGAGTTGGACTCTCTTTCAAAAGAGTGTGAATC
>VBAU01000559.1:3424-3882 GCA_005883855.1 Bacteroidota bacterium | reverse complement strand
TTGAGTAAATATCATCTTTCACTCTGAACACCGCAGAGCCAAAAAGATTGTCATATTCCACCAATTCAACAAAGCCAATTGCATGAATTTTTTTTCCCCGGCGAATCACTTCATCGGTTCCATGCGTGTAAACAAATTTGATCAGGTGCGGTAGGGCCATATTAAAATTTGCAATCGGCAATCTGCAATTGGCAATGTGCAACTGCAATGATTTGCCTATTGCCTGTTGTCTATTGCTTATTGCCTGTTCGGACAAGGCTAATCTGCAAAAGTAAAGGAATGTAGTTCTCTTTTCCGCCGGGAAAAGAGAGATTTAAGAAATAATTTTCAATGCTATTAACTAGTAAATAAATGAAGTATCTTGCATGGTTTTGTCCAAACCTTATCGGGCAATTGATTAAATTGCTGGAAGGCCAACAAACTACAATCGGTTCATGAGATTATGAGTGATCGTACAG
>VBAU01000559.1:0-3374 GCA_005883855.1 Bacteroidota bacterium | reverse complement strand
CTGCAAAACGCATCTTCAATTGTCGGCGTTGGCGATGATGCAGCCGTGATTGACCACTTTGGAAAACAAACCGTGATCAGTTCTGACCTGCTTGTAGAAGGAGTGCATTTTGACCTTATGTACACGCCACTCAAGCACCTTGGCTATAAAACAGTGGTGGTGAACATCAGCGATATCTATGCCATGAACGCCATCCCAACGCAAATTATTCTGGACATTGCGATCAGTAACCGGTTTAGTGTAGAGGCCGTTGATGAATTCTATAGTGGTGTATATGCCGCTTGCGAAAATTATGGTGTTGACCTGGTTGGCGGTGATACTTCGTCTTCTCAAAAGGGATTTATTATTTCTGCCACGGCAGTGGGCGAAGTAGCGCCGGATAAATATGTCAAGAGAAGCACCGCAAAAAAAGGTGACCTTATTTGTGTAAGCGGCGACTTAGGTGGAGCTTACATCGGCCTGCTTTTTTTGGAAAGAGAAAAAAAGATCTACCTGGAAAGTCCAAATATTCAACCAGATCTCGAGAGCGAATCTTACGTGATAGGAAGGTTGCTAAAGCCGGAGGCAAGGAAGGACATTGTTGAATATTTTGACAGGGATAAATTGATGCCCACCTCGATGATGGATATCAGCGATGGGTTGAGCTCCGAAATTCTGCACATAAGTAATCAAAGCAATTTGGGCTGCATGATCTACGAAGAGAAGTTACCAATTGCCGACGAAATGAGAAGCGCTGCCTACAAATTTCAGATTGATCCCACGGCCTGCGCTTTGAGCGGAGGAGAGGACTATGAACTTTTGTTTACCATTGATCAAAGTCATTACAATAAAATCAGCTTGCATAACGATATAAGCGTAGTTGGTTACATGACGGAAAAAGAAAAAGGAACCCATATCATTACCAAAGGCGAGAGTACATATCCCATCACCGCGCAGGGTTGGAACGCATTTAAGAAAGGTAACCAGTAAGAATTGTCACTATGAGGATACTCGGAGCGACTTTGATTGCAATAATTGTTCTTACCGGCTGCGGCACTGCTAAATCTTCCTTCAATCCACAGAAAAAATATGCTCCCCGGGAACTCCAAAAGGACTATGATGTGTTTCAAAACGTATTAGAGGAATCACACCCGGGGTTGTATTGGTACACGCCCAGGGACAGCATGGATTATTACTTTAATTGGGGCAAACAACAAATAGCCGATTCGCTCACAGAACCAGAGTTCAAAAAAGTATTAGGATATGTGCTGGCAAGGATGGATTGTGGTCACACAACAGTGCGTTCGTCGAAGAAATATTCAAAATATCTAGATACGGTAAGAAACGAGAAATTTTTCCCCTTAAGTCCGAAACTTTGGGACGATACAACTGTCGTAGCAGCCAATCTTAACAGGCGAGACACTATCTTGAAACGAGGCACGGTGATCGAAGCGATTGATCATAAATCGATCAAGGAAATTACCGACACAATTTTTAAATTCATCTCGTCGGATGGTCGCAACCTCACGCACAAATTTCAGAGTGTAAGCAATCGCGGAGCTTTTGGATCACTCTACACAAATGTTTATGGTCTGTCAAGCAGGTACGCTGTTGATTACCTGGACTCCAATGGAACAAGACATTCAATCTTGATTCCAGTATACGATCCTGCGAGAGATACCGCCAACCGAGCAGCAATCAGGCGTTTCATCCGGCCTACCAAAAAGGAGATGAAGAAGACCGGCATACAAAATACCCGCTCACTCCGAATTGACACAAGTAACCGCATCGCTTTCCTGGGCAAAGGGTATCATTTGAAAAAGTTCTTCAAGCAATCCTTTCGCCAGATTCGTAAAGATCGTCTTCTATACCTCGTCGTTGACGTGCGCGGAAATGGCGGTGGCAATGTTACAAATTCGACGCTGTTGTCAAAATACATGGTCAATAATAGATTCAAAGTCTGTGATTCTTTATATGCGGTCAATCGCAATAGTCGGTACAAAAAATATATCGACAACTATTTCCTCAATCGTTTATTCATGCTCGCCTTCACTCGCAAAAAAGAGGACGGGCATTTTCATTTCTCCTATTTTGAAAAACATCGTTTTAAACCCAAGCAAAAAAACCATTTCGATGGCAAAACCTATGTGCTTATCGGGGGAAATTCTTTTTCAGCAACAACTTTATTTGTCAACGCGGTGATCAGCCAGGACAACGTCACTGTTGTCGGAGAGGAAACCGGCGGCGGTTCTTATGGAAATACAGCCTGGTTAATTCCTGATGTAAAATTGCCGGAGACAAAATTGCAATTTCGCCTTCCATTGTTTCGACTGGTGATGGATAAAAACCAACCCAAAACCGGTCATGGCATTTTTCCTGAAGTGGAGGTAAAACCAACTGTTGAAGCAATTCGCCGGAATGAGGATTACAAATTGAAGAAGGTGATGGAGATGATAAAGGAAGATAAGAGCAGTGAATTAACTCATGCGAGGAAGTAGTTCAGGGAACTAAACATCTCCCGAAGGAATCAGTCGCATTTCAGGTATGCGGAAGCATGTATAGGTAGCCATAAGAACAGCCGACTACGTCCGCCTGGCTCCCCTAAGTGTCTTGTTTTCGAACCAATTTCGAGAAGATTTGCAAAAGGTTTACCTGCATCTCCACCGGCATTTCGGCGATCTCGTCTAAAAAAATAGTTCCTTCATTTGCCTGCTCAAACTTACCGTTTCTTTTATCGGTATCGCCGGTGAACGATCCCTTTTCATGGCCGAATAATTTAGATTCGATCAGAGTGGCCGGCAACCAAGGAAATTTTTATCTACATTCAATGATGCTAAATAAATTTCAATATGGATTCTTAATAAGTTGATGTCATGGACCCAAGGGAAATCTTAAAGGAACATATTGCCAAAACAGCATCACTTACAAATGATCAGTTCGACTATTTCTTTTCCCGATTCAAATACCAGTCATTCAAAAAAGGACAAGTCATTATCGCGGAAGGTGATAAAGTAGAATGTGAATATTTTGTGCTGGATGGTTGTCTCAAATCGTTTTACATTAACGATGATATAAAAATGTTCATCCTTCAGTTCGCCATGCCAACATGGTGGGCATCTGACTATAACGCACTGTACAGTGGTGCAAAAGCTACTATCAACTTAGATTGTATCACAGATGCAGAAGTACTTTGTCTTTCCAATACCGATCGGGAAAACATTTGCAGCGAAATCCACCAGGTTGAACATTTCTTCCGATGGCGGACGAACAAAGGTTATGTGGCTTCCCAAAAGAGATTGTTGTCAATGATGAATAACGATGTTAAACATCGGTATGAAGAATTGATGACACAATACCCCGCACTCTATAATATTGTACCCAAGCAGTTAATTGCT
>VBAU01000071.1 GCA_005883855.1 Bacteroidota bacterium | reverse complement strand
ACATTGGCAAGTGAAAATTTTTTCACCCAACCATACCAAACACAACCCACCACACCACGGCAATTCCAATGGCCCCCACCGAGCCAGAAGGAACCAGAAACATGAAAGACATGATCAGAGTGTCGAAGGAGCGCCCTCAAAGCCAAAACACAAAGGAAGGCTTCACAGCGAGCAAAATCATGTCACGCACCCCACCACAAGCGATCGCCAAACCTACCCCCCCACCAGGGCCAAGTAAACCTACCAACAGGCTTCTGAGCCCAACGGCACCCACAGACACAGAAGAAAGCGAATCGGACGAAGGCGAAGAACCAACCAAGAAGTCGGAAACAACTCCTAAACAAAAGGAACCAAAAAATGCGATCCATGCCCTCATTGCAGCAAGAGACAAACTCAGCAAGCAAAACACATCAGGAAAGAACCTTGCAATCAAAATCGAAGTAATCAAGGACTTGGACGACATCCTTCAACAAATGGAACAGGATGGCATACAAAGCAGGGAAAGCACCATGGAAACTGACCGCATCAGTAGCATCGAGAATGACCTCAAGGAGATAAAGGCAACCCTCAAAGATGCAATCACAATGAAAACAAAAACATGGGCAGAAGTGGCGAGCAATACAGAACCAGGAATGTCTGCCTTGGACAGAAAGCAGAAGTTGGACATTGCAAAGAAGGAACGCATGGAAAAGCTCAGGAGAGAAAGGGAAAAGACAGAAGTCGCCCTAACAACCCGCAACGCCAGCGAGAACATGAAGACAAAATTAGCAAATATGAATGAAGCGGATATCATGAAACAAATCCAACAAGGAATGCAACAAGCTGGAAAAGACCCTACCAAAATCTGCGGTGTCAAGAAGACACCCAACCACGGACTCAAAATACGCTGCACCAATGAAGAGAATGCAAAGGAAGTACGCAAACTCGATTGGAATCAAGCCCTTGAAGGAGCCAGCACAATCGAGCAAATGTATGGCTTCGTTGTGCATGGAGTAATGAAGTACGATATTGATCCGGATAGCCACAAATCAGAAGAGATCAAATCCCGAATCGAATATGCAAACTATGAAACGATTACAGTCGCAAAAGTCAAGCCACTAAGGAGACGAAACCGAAACCCAACAGCTACCACACACTCGATCGTAATCTTCACCAAATGCCCCAAAGAAGCAGACGAATGCATCCAAAATGGCATAAACATCGAACATAGACACTACCTACCCGAAAAGTACATACCACAATGCCAAATCACGCAATGCTTCAAATGCCAAGGATACGGGCACAAAGCAAGCATATGCACAAGGAAAGCAACATGCGGGAAGTGTGCACAAGAACATGAAACCAAGAATTGCAAAAGCGAAACAAGGAAATGTGCACTATGCAAAGGTCCACATGCCGCATGGGAACGTGAATGCCCAGCACGCCACCGAGAATCTGAACGAATGGAGGCCAAAAAAGATGTGATATCCCCATTCTACACATCGTGACAACATATCAAATTGCAATACTACAGAACAATGTACATAAAAGCAAGGAACGAACACACAGCATACTTAACCACCCAGACACGAAACATTTTGCAATTTTAATGCTACAAGAACAATACTACATGAAATCATCGCCCATACACCATGCATGGACGCTAATCGAACCCACGACTATAAACGATAACGAACAGCCACGAACAGCAATTTATGTAAACAGAAACCTATTTCCTGCATCCAAAATCACCCCAATGGTGCTCCCATTCAGCGATGTAACAGAAATAACACTAAATACATCACACAGAAAGCCGTCCCTGTTTGTCAACATCTACAACCCAGGCGACAAAGACATCCTCTCAGAACTCCAAGAACACCTCCGAAAGAACATCAATCCACAGGATTACAACATAATTATAATAGGAGGCGACTTCAACGCACACCACCCACTGTGGAACCCGAGTGCATATATGCGCCATGACGCTAAAGCGGACACACTAGTAGACATGATGGCCGAATTAGGGATGAACATGCTACTCCCCTCAGGAACTATAACGTACCCTGACGCCGGCACCGCGATCGACTTGGTTTGGGGAAACAACGAAGCAGTGAACCAAACCATAACATGCCGGATAGCAGAAGAACACGACCATGGATCAGATCACCTCCCCATAGAAATTAAAATCGCCTTGCAGATAGAGGAAACCTCACCCACACCATCCTACAACTACACCAAGACAGATTGGAAGGAGCTCAAAAACAAGGTTAAACGGTACCTGCCAAATGTAATCCCGACGAATGAACAGTCCATCATGTGTGCAGATGTAGACAAATTCGCAGAGGAACTCGTGAATGCAATCTCGAAGGCAGTGGAAGAGACAACACCTCGCAAAAGACCGAGCCCACACAGCAAACGCTGGTGGACAGAGGAACTAACCAAAATGCGACGAGAATCAAACCGACTTCGAAATATATATCAACGCACAAGACACGACGCGGACAAAGCAGAGTGGAGAACCAAAGCAAACCAATATTTGCATGAAATCGCGCAAGCTAAAACCAAAAAATGGAAGGAATTTGTAGACAAAGCTGATGGAAAATCTATATGGCAAGTCAAAAAGTACATCGCTAACACACCCACATCAACATTCATACCCACCATTAATGGAAATGCCGCGACGCATGAGCAGAAAGCTGCCACTTTTCAGAAAGCTTTCTTCCCCAGACCTCCTCATGCGGATCTCACAGATATCCCACCAGCCACAATACACTGGCAGGAAGCACCTTTCGAAGTGCCGTTTGAGCCCCAGATCACAACCAGACAAATACGGGAGGCGGTCAACAAACTGGCGCCAGACAAAGCACCAGGCCCAGATGAGATAGCGAACAACGTGTTAAAGAACACACTCCCCATCATCGAACGACACCTCCAAGCATTGATGCAAGCGAGCATCAACCTTGGACACTTCCCCACATGCTTCAAAAACACAGACACTATTGTTCTCAGAAAACCAGGCAAACCAGATTACACCCAAGCAAAAGCATACCGGCCTATTGCTCTTGAGAACACAGTGGGGAAAATATTGGAAAGCATAATGGCGGACATCATGTCGTACCTCACAGAAACGCATGAGCTATTACCAGCTCACCACTATGGAGGGCGCCCAGGCAGAAGTGCAGAAGATGCGATGATGATACTAACAGAAACTATATATAAAGCATGGAAGGAGAAGAAGGTTTACACAGCAATCTTTATGGATGTAGCTGGAGCATTCAACAACGTACACCACAAACGGCTAATCCATAACCTAAGCAAACGACGCATGCCAACAGCAATCTCAAGATGGATCAGCAGCTTCCTGCAAAACCGAAACACGCAACTTCAATTCAGTGGAACAAAATCTGAAAGCATCCCCACACCAGCAGGCATACCCCAAGGATCGCCCCTATCACCACTGCTGTACATGTACTACAATGCAGACCTCCTGGACATCCCCAAAGACCGTGAAATGGGCCTGGGTTTCATCGACGACATTGTATACGGAGTACAAGGCGATACAGATAAAGCAAATGCACGCAAACTCAAGCTCATGCTTAAAAAAGCGGAGGAATGGAGGAAGAAACACGGGGCGCAATTTGAAACGTCCAAGTATGTACTTGTCCACTACACCCGCAACTACAGGAAAGCGACAAAGGCATCGATAACGATAAATGGGACCACTGTCGAGCCATCTGGTGAAGCAAAGTACCTGGGTGTAATATTCGACCAAAAGCTCAATTTCAAATCACATCTACAGTACATCAGCAAAAAGGGCACGAATGCAGCAATGGCGCTATCGAGTATTACAAAAATCAACTGGGGGGCTCAGTACACATATGCACGGCAACTCTTCAAGGCTGTTATAACAACCCGCACAGATTATGCAACCAGCATATGGCACCAACCAAAGAGCGACGGCGAACTGGCAACCACTGGACAGATACAGAAACTCACAACAATCCAAAGACTGGGGATGAAAGCTATTACAGGATGCTATAGAACAACACCAACAGCAGCCATGGAAATCGAGTCAGACCTACAACCAATACGGATCCGGCTCCAAACGAAAGTGCTCCAATCCGTCACAAGAATGCAATCCCTCTCTGCGAAGCACCCACTCCAGGCATGGATCACAAATGCGGCACTGGTCAGAACAGCACAAGTGAGGCACCGATCCAATCTCGAGAACGTGATGCACCAATTCCCACACATGGCAGAAAAGATTGAAAGGATCGAACCGTACATACGACCTCCATGGTGGATACCAAAAGTAGAAATCCAGATCGACGCAACAAAAGACACTGCCAAAGACCTACACAATAAAAAGCAAGAACACAAAAATGCAGCCACAGTATCAATATACACAGACGGCTCAGGCGTGGAAAACAGGGTCGGCGCAGCGGCACACAGCCCCACAATGAACACAACAATCCACCAGCACTTAGGAAGTGAAAAACACTACAATGTATTCATAGGAGAAGTAACGGCTGTGCAACTGGCGGTAGAAATGCTACGAGATGATCATGAGTTTCGGACATGCTACATCTATTCAGACAGCCAAGCCGCAATAAAAGCAATAGACAAGCCACGAAGACAGTCAGGACAAGAAATCATCAAAGAACTCCTGGATGGCATTGATGAAGTAACGCGCCAACACCCACAACTCAAAATCATAATAACATGGATACCTGGACACACTGGAATCGAAGGAAATGAGCGGGCCGACACTGAAGCCAAGCGAGCAGCATTGAACCCCACCTCAAGTCAACCATTAAATCACACACCGCTAAAATCAGCACGAATAAGAAACATCAAAACAGCAGCAAAAGAACAATGGCGGAAAGAATGGTATGGGAACAAGAAAACATCCAACAAGCTCCGCCACATCACGAAGCAGAGAGGAGTTAAAACTGGAGCAAAGTTATATAATACTCTACCCAGCAGAAGAGCAGTAGCCACGCTAGTACGATTACGCACGGGACATTGCAAGCTAAACCATTACATGCACCGGTTCAAAATCAAGGACTCACCATATTGCGAATGCGGAAACGGAAAGGAAACAGTTGAGCACTACCTGCTAGAATGCAGGAAGTATAACGAACAAAGGAAAAAACTGCGAAGAGAAGTAGGGCCAGGCAGAATGAGGATAGAGAAGCTGCTAGGTTATCCAAAACTCGTGAAGCATACCTTGGAGTTTGTAGCCAACACAAAAGGGGAACTATAACACTGAACACATGGACAGGATGACAGACACGAATCAGGATGACACAAAGAACAAATTAGAATAATATAGTCTGTGATCTGATACGTCAGATACATTAGATAGAGCTCGCCATAACCTGTGTTTGCATGCGAGGATAATATGAATCATGATGATGATGATGATGATGATAATGATTCATCAAATTATCCCCCGCATTCAGATGCTGCCTGTGGGCGTGGTCCATGGGCGGGGCGCTACATGTTTGCTAATTATACTGATCTTTTCTTTACCTGATTGCTCATCGGCTCCTGTCCCTCGTGCTATCTACTTGTGGTGAATACCCGTCACCTTTCCAGTCTCGCTGTCTCTTTTACATATTTCATTGTGTGTTTAATTGCTTTTGGGTCTCCCAGTAATCTCGCCACTGTCATTTTTCCTTTCTTTAACTCGAGCCGCATCCGTTTCCTCTGGTCTCTGTACTTGTTGCATTCTAGGAGATAGTGTTCCACAGTTTCTTTCCCGTAGCCGCATTCACAGTATGGGCTATGCGTTGCGCCGATGCTGTGGAGGTACTTGTTTAATCCGCAGTGGCCAGTTCTTAGCTGTACAATTGTCGCAACAGTAGTTCTGTTCGGCAGGGCATTATATAGCTTTGGTCCAACTTTGAAATCCCTTCGTTTTGTGAGGCGTCTCAGAAAATTGGATGTCTGTGTATGTTGGTTCCACTGCTTTGACCACTGTTCCTTTACAGAGTTTTTGATGTATTGTATCCGGGCAGATTTAAGGGGTTTGTGCTTAAATGGTTGGCTTATTCCGGGGTTCATGGCTGCCTTCTTTGCTTCTGTGTCGGCACGTTCATTTCCTTGGATCTCAGCATGACCAGGTATCCATATTATCGTGATTTGCTGTTGCGGATTCGCCTCCATGATGTCGTCGGTGCAATCTAGGAAATCTTTGATGATCGCCTGTCCGGACTGTCGGCATGGATTGTTGATCGCTTTTATGGCGGCTTGGCTATCCGTGTAGATGTTGCTGGTCGTACATTTACTTTCGTCATGTAGGTATTGAGCCACCATCTGTAATCCTGTAACCTCGGCTGCGAATACATTGTATTTTGTATCTTTTCCTAGGTGCTGATGTGCAGCTTCATTTGTGGATGAGTTGTAGAGAGCTGCACCAATTTTATTCGCTATGCCTGATCCGTCGGTGTAGATGGATACAGTCGTTGGACTGGTGTTCTCTTGCATCTTGTCATGGAGGTTTTTGGCTTCGGTTTTGGTTGGTCT
>VBAU01000558.1:805-2665 GCA_005883855.1 Bacteroidota bacterium | reverse complement strand
ATGGCAGCGAAGAGGACTATATCTTGGGACTGCAACAGGCGCCGGAACTCAAACATATCATACAACGAATACTCAAACAGCACCTGGGAGCTAAAGAAATCTAAATTGCTATATATGCATCGACTTAAACAACCGGTTTCAATATTTTTTGCTGTGGTGACTTTGCACCTGACAGTTTATTCGCAAAAAGATTCAGGATATTTTTCTTCGTTTGATGGGGTAAAAATCTGGTACCAGGTGAAAGGCATCGGGAGGCCCGTTCTATTGATTCACGGATTTACTGGTAATGGAAGCAATTGGAAAACAAAACCGGTTTATGATAGCCTGCTGGCAAGTGGTTTCAAAGTGATCACAGTTGATCTTCGTGGCAATGGTCAGTCAGATAAGCCGCATACGCCGGAAGCATACGCAAATGACGCGGAGGCGAAGGACCTTATGGGTTTGCTGAAGTTTCTTGGCATAAAGAAATACGAGGCTATTGGTTATTCACGTGGCTCGATAATCTTGGCGAGACTACTCGTCTTGGATAAAAACATCACGAGAGCGATCATTGGCGGCATGGGTGCCGATTTTACCAACCCAATGTGGCCGCGTCGTATTGGCCTTTATGAAGCTTTAATGTCCGATACAGTAAAGGGATATGATGATTTCCGAAAGCGAATCGTCACTTCGGGATTAGACAGATTGGCTCTTGCTTATCAACAAAAGGAACAACCGTCCACATCAAAAGAAGAGCTGTCACGAATCAAACAAAAAGTATTAATCCTTTGCGGGGACCAGGATGAAGACAATGGCAAAGCGCAGGACCTCCAGCAACTGATACCGGGCTCTGTGTTTGTAAAAGTTCCGGGAAATCATGGCTCAGCGGTGGGCACAAAAGAATTTGCCAGGGAGAGCATGTCATTCCTTTCAAAATAAATTTTCAGCTTAAAGAGAACACCACAAGCAGGCGCGATTCTGAAGAACCCGGAGGTTTACTGTCATGCCGAATTTATTTCGGCATCTCCCAATTCGAAAGGATGCTGAAACAAGTTCAGCATGACATATTAAGCTGATTAGAATCGTTGAACGGGCAAGAGTGCGCGACGAAGTATCAACGGACAGATAACAAGCACTAACCGTTGCTGCGATGTATTGAAAATGGAAAGGGACAAAGAATGGCGAATGCGCATGGCCGCCACCCTTTTACAGCTTCAATTCTCCCCAACCTTTCCTGTATTCTCGTTTTACAAATTGATTAGCTGCTTCAAAATTTATGATGCGCATGTTTTCGCCGTCCCACTTGTAAGCAACATATCTACCTGGCGTTTCATAATCTTCCACTTCTCCATAAACCGGGTCTTTTCTTTTTATTTTTTTTCGAAGAGTGAAACTGCGCAATAGTAAGTTACCCATCAAAACTGTATCCGTAAGCGGAACAGCGTAGCCTTCGAATGGAGAATCTACTTCAGCGTTTCCATAACCCGCGATACAAGCGTCGATCCACTGCCACCAGTGACCATCCATATCGCCCTCAACGCGCGGATATTTTTTGGGAACGTTCACATCCTTGTTCAACGAAAGCGGTAATAATCGCGGGTGACTGCCGCCCCATCCGCACGACACTTTCCCTTTTGTTCCGATAAATAAACTCCCTCCTTCAAAATCATTTTCCGCTGGAATATCAGCCAATGCTTCATTCATGTTTACATCCGCATCCAATTCATCCGGCCTGTCGGGAACAATGCCTCCATCCATCCAGTATAATTTCAAATCGCGGCCATCTTTTAATTTGAATTTATATCGCAATACACTTGAAGGAGGAATACTCTCAGGATAATCAGCTTCTTTAAATATGCCTGAGTAAACTGTCGTCGCACT
>VBAU01000558.1:0-750 GCA_005883855.1 Bacteroidota bacterium | reverse complement strand
AATGTGACAAGCCATATCGCCAAGAGCGCCGGTTCCGAAGCGCCACCATCCACGCCAATTGAATGGGACAAGATTATCGATGTAATCGGTGTATTGCGCTGTGCCCAGCCAAAGATCCCATTTCAGCTCTTTCGGAACGGGTGGATGTTGGTTAGGCCACGGAATGCCTTGCGGCCACACGGGTCTGTTTGTCCAATTATACACGGTATGGATATCACCAATCAATCCTGCTTCGAACCACTCCCTCATCGTTCTCATGCCTTCACATGAAGCGCCCTGGTCGCCCATTTGCGTAACCACCTTGTACTTTGAGGCAGCCTGTGTAAGAATGCGGGCTTCATAAATATCATGCGTCAAAGGTTTTTGCAAGTACAAATGTTTGCGCAGCTGCATCGCGCTCAGTCCGACAATAGCGTGATTATGGTCCGGAATAGCAACAGACACCGCGTCAAAATTTTTGTGTTGCTTTTCGAAATTCTTTGCGCCGTGGTGCAGCCATGCGGTCATCGACATCGCACAAAAAAGCAATGACTGCATTTTTCTTCGGAGCATTGGCATAATGATGAATATCGTTTTCCGCCTCTCCCCCACAACCAACAGCAGCAATGTAAAGTTTATCGCTCGGTGGCACATATCCTTTGCCTAAAACGTGTCGCGGCACTATGTAAAATCCCGCTGTAGCCAGCGCGGCGTTTTTTATAAATTCTTTGCGGGGCATCGTTTTCGGAGAAGGAGTTTGTTTATCTTTTT
>VBAU01000557.1:2375-3504 GCA_005883855.1 Bacteroidota bacterium | reverse complement strand
CGAACAATTCTGTCTGAGGTAGCCTTTCACAACATATTTTTTACGGACTTTGATCAAAAACCGTTTTACTCGTTACAACAGTTGTTACGGGCAGATTCACCGCGTGAAAGTGACTCGACATACCTGGCTATCTTAAAAGATCTTCATGATACCTATGAAAAGATCAAAGACAGAAATCTTGATTCATTTATCATCAGGAAAACGGCGCAAGGCAGATACGTCGGCAAATCGGCGGTAGACATGCTCCGTGATGCGACTAGGTCGGATATCGAAGCATTTTTGACCTACGCTAACGATTTCTTCAATATGTACACAGCAAAAAAATTTCGGCTTATTGAAAGTTTTGCAGCGTGGGTTGCATTAAATGCACCCTATTCTTACACCGAGATTGAAAATGCTTTGTTTCCAATTTATAAAAACAAACAGGCTCTCGACAAAGCGCTGCCGAAATATAAATACGACATATTAACAGGTAATGTAATTACGAACCTCGCTTTGCAAGCCGCGGCACTGGATTATTCGAAAGGCGTACAGCATCTTGATTTTGTAAAAACGCTTGCTGCTGCCACCAATGACACGGCTGGGAAAGCCGTGGCTCATCTGCTGACTGCCGAGTTTTATCACAACCATGAAAAATATAAAGAGGCAATTGATGAATGTGATCAAACAATAAAATACTCGCAGGATGTAAAGAACAGGGACTATGAAGCACAAGCCATCATCAAAAAGATCTATTGCTTGTATAAGAGTGGAAATTTCAAAGACGCTATCATATTTTTAGAATCCGCACGTGTAAAATTATCGGATTACAGGTCCGCAATCGGTGACAACACCTATCAAAAACGGCTCCAGAGCACCTGCGAATACGAGGGTGCTATTTATTATGCGTTGGGGGATTATGCTGCGGCGTTAAAGGCGTACGCGCAAGCCATCGACATAAACAAAAAAATCAATAGCTATGACGCGATTTTAAGAAATGCAGAGTATTACACCTTCATCGGGCGTGTTTACAACGACCAGGGAAAACCAAAAGACGCACTCGAGTCATTTACCAGTTTGTCGACCATATATTGGAAAAATTTCGACACGTTGAGTTGGGCCAAGATTCAAAACGACATTGCCTATAGCT
>VBAU01000557.1:0-2347 GCA_005883855.1 Bacteroidota bacterium | reverse complement strand
ATTCATTATTGCAACTGGGCGATTAAATACTTGATGCCGTTCCGTGATTATAATGATGCCGGGTACTCAAAATCTCTGATGGGGAGCTGCTTTTGGGAGTTAGGCAAATACGATTCAGCGGCGATGGCACACAAGGAGTCTATTTCTTTGCGAAGGTCGGGAGGCAATATTTCTGGCCAGGCAGACTCGTGGAAAAAAATTGGCGAGTTATACCTGCTGAGCGGATTAAAAAAAGATGCCCTAACCGCATACGACTCATCAGCCACGCTCTACCAACAAATCAAGGATAGCTCGGGCATGGCCGAAACTTACAACAAGAAAGGAAAAGTCTTTTTGAACGATGAGAACTATAAAGTGGCAGTGGATTATTTTGAGAAGGCAAAGGGGATTATTAGCAAGACCACCGTTGAGTCATTATACAACCTCGGTATTGCCTGGGCTGAACTTGATACATCAAAAGCCCGGTTTTACTACAGCGCCTGCAAAGAGAAAAGTGGTAGCACGGGTAACCTGGGATATCTTTTCTTAGCGAATAAGGCATTAGCAGGATTAGCGTACAAATCAGGGGCATCACAACTGGGCGACAAATTATTTGATGAATGTGTTGCGATTAGCAAACAGCTAAAAACCTCCGCCAGCACAGCCAATTATTTAGTGTTAAAAGCAGACAAGTATTACTATCAGGCACAGCCGGACAGTGCCTTGTTCTATTATAACGAGGCGTTTGAAATTTTTGATACGGTGAGCAAAGATGACGCCATATGGCAATTGGACAATATCTCAAACACCCAGGTCTCCCTGGGGAATTTTGCCGAGGCTGCGGTTGCGCTAAAAAGAGCCATTGAAATTGCAAAGAGCACGTCCAATAATCTTGCACTGGGATACTCGCTACAAGCCTCTTCGTTCCTGTACGGCTTGACAGGTGAGTTTGAAGAAGGTATCAAAAACAGCGACAGCGCCATTGCTATTTTTAATCGTTCAGGGAATATGTTGCGATTGGCCAACACCTATGTTGCACGAGGCACTCTTCTGAAAAGTATGGGTGAATATAATCGGTCTATTAATTCCTTCTTGTTTGCGGACAGCATCTATCAAGCAGAGTTGACGAAAGAATACAGGCATACTGCTCTTAACAATATTGGGGTTACCTACTACAGCCAGAACGATTTTCAAAATGCCCTGAAGTACTTTGACATGGCCTTAAAGCAACTAAAACAAGGAATAATCGACGAAACTTATCTCCTGTATAAAGGCAATTATGCGGAGTGTGAGTATTACCTCAAAAGATATAAAGAAGCAGAAACTACGTACCAGGAAGTTTTTCCATTAGCAAAAGAAAAAAAACTAAATCGCATTGCATCGGGAATGGCCCTTGGGCTTGGAAAGTTATTTTATGAGACAAACCGACTCTCCGAAGCTGTTGAATATTTCCAGTATGCACGAGATTATGCTGTATCAAGTGGCGAAAAAGAGAAAATTGTTGAGTCATTGACGTACCTGGGAAGAATCAACGTGCAGAATGTAAAGTACGACAGCGCTGAAGGGAATTTCAGAAAGGCAATTTCTGTCGCCGCGGAATTCAAGACGGTCGGGGGTTGGGAGTCCTATTACGAACTCGGCTTACTCTTGTTTAACTACAAGAAGTATGACAGCTCCATTATTTATCTTAAACACGCTGTGGACCTGCTCAATAAAGATGCGGAGAACTTATATGGAGGCGATGAAGCCAAGAAGGTATTCAACAACGATCCGCGGAAGTCGGACCTCTACAACAAGATCACGTTTGCATATTACAACACAGGCAATGAAAAAGAAGCCTGGGCTTATGCCAACAGAAGCAACATTGCAGGGTTGAAGGAATTGTCCGGATCGCTGACTACAAATGCCTCCGACAAGGATAAGAGCGAAGCGTTGAAAAAATTACTTTCCCTCCAACAGTCAAAGAAAGCCCTGGAAAATACCGCTGAAAAGCAAACAGGGGACGCAAGACAGCGAACTGTCAAAAAGATCGAAATCCTGGAAGCTGATTATACGGACCTCAGCTCCTACTTTGCAAAATCCAACGCGGACCAGTTTTATAACTACAAATCGAAAATACCGAATGATGTTGCCGTCGCGCTTTACCTGGTCAATGACAAGACACTCATGATCTTCACACTGACCAATGAGAAGCTTGCCATTGACACTATGACCGCCGACATTTCTAAAACAGTTTCGGCTTTTATCGCCGCCACAAAGCAAGTTCAAAATACTACAGGTACCGCTGCGCTGCATTTGAGATCTGAACCCACAGATGAAGATGAGACAACAGTGAAAATTCCATTTAAGGATCTTTCAAGCGAGCTTT
>VBAU01000556.1 GCA_005883855.1 Bacteroidota bacterium | reverse complement strand
ATGTACCAGACGATAATGCATTGCGCTTGGAAATCATGCGAATGCATCACGACGACGCGCTAGCCGGTCACTACGGCGTAGCAAAAACGTTGGAGCTAGTGTCAAGGAATTACTACTTCCCTGGCATGGCTGCCTATGTTAAGAAGTACGTCAACACCTGCGATACCTGCGCACGAGGCAAACCTACGCGCCACGCACCCCACGGCGAACTCGCGCCGTTGCCTGCCCCAACTGGGCCCTGGAAAGGCATCTCATGCGATTTTGTAGTGGACTTGCCAGTATCACTTGGTTACGACGCAGCATTAGTATTTATCGATCGATTGACGAAGATGGCTCATTTTATACCCTGTACGAAGACCGCCACTGCGGCTGACTTCGCCAGGATGTTCTTGGACCATGTTGTACGCCTCCATGGGCTCCCCGATTCGATTGTCTCTGATCGCGGAGCCATATTCACGTCAAAGTTTTGGAAGGCCCTATCGCGAATGATGGGCACTAAGCAGAAGTTATCTACGGCGTTCCACCCTCAAACGGATGGACAGACGGAACGCATGAACCAAACGATGGAGCAATATTTACGCATGTATTGCAACTATCAACAAGATGATTGGGCAGAACTGCTGTCGTTAGCAGAATTTTCGTATAACAACGCGCATCAATCAACGATTAAGTGCAGTCCGTTCTACGCAAACTACGGTTACAATCCTCGTTTTACGATCGATCCTCGATTGACGGATCCCAAGAATCCCAACGCACTGCCGCCACCTGCAGCAAAGGATATGGCAGACAAGTTACAGACGCTTCACGACGATCTCATCGAAGCAGTCAAAGTTGTTCAGAACTATCAAGCGCAGTATTACGACGCTAAGCACAAACCGATCGAGTTTCAGAAAGGCGATCGAGTTTGGTTACGATCGGTTAATATAAGTACGGAACGACAGAGCAGAAAGTTAGATTGGAAACGCCTAGGACCATTCACGATTACCGAACGTCTTGGCACGCAAGCCTACCGCCTCAATCTACCGAAAACAATGAAGATTCATCCAGTTTTCCATGTCGTACTATTAGAGCCATACAAGCAGTCAGATATCCCCGGAAGAACGCGCCCCCCACCACCGCCTATTCGCATTGAAGGCGAAGTTGAATACGAAGTCGAAGAAATTCTCAAGTCAAAGATCGATAAACGTAATGGCGTATTACAATATCTCGTCAAATGGAAAGGCTGTCCAGATACAGACAACACCTGGGAGCCTGCGATTAACGTCAAGAACGCACCGAAGTTAGTTGAACAATTTCACAAACGCTACCCGAATATGCCTCAATAATGCAATGTTATTCACCAAGTATTATTACGCACGAACCGTTATTTTCAATTTTATTATGCAATTACATTCATTAACACGTTATCTCAGCTCGGAGGACCTCGCCCTTGGAGAGGGAGGTATTGTTACGAGACGCCCTGGTGGCACCTCCGATAGTAATACTGTATTAGGTAGGAAGCTCACGTCAGCTTCACCATTTGTTATTGTTCACCCACATGTACGTACTTTAGCTAAGAACTATTGTTACCCACGAACCTAAGTCGCCTCATTCCCCACGCTATTGACATCCGCCGCCCACCGGATCACGTCTACGCCATTGTTATCGCTCTTGCCGCTCCCACGCCTTCGATCTA
>VBAU01000555.1 GCA_005883855.1 Bacteroidota bacterium | reverse complement strand
GTTTAGAAAACAATGCATTGATGGTATCACTGTAAACCAGAAAGTTTTGGATGAACACATGAACCGAAGCATAGGTATCGTGACTGCGTTGAACCCCGTGCTTGGGTATGATAAAACAACCGAGTTGGCTAAAGAAGCATTACAATCGGGCAAGGGTATTCTTGAATTGATCCGCGAGAAAAAACTCCTGACCGAAGCGCAGATCAAAGACCTGCTTGACCCGGTAAAACTAACATCACCAACAGGCCCGACAAAACTGAAGGAATAATTATAAATAGAACCCGGTTCGAAAGATAAATCTGAACAATAAATTTTTAAACCAACAAATCATAAATTATGAAAAAGATACTTTCCGTCTTACCATTGATTGCACTGGCTGTATTCGTCCATGCTCAAAAATTACCAAGGGTGATCATCCTGGCAACAGGTGGAACTATTGCCGGAGCAGGAGCCTCTTCCGACAGGGCTGGTTATACAGCCGGAAAAATTCCCATTGACCAACTGGTAGGTAGCATTCCCACGGTAAAAAAGATCGCTGAGATCACTGGTGAGCAAGTTGCATCAGTGGGTAGCCAGGACATGACCGTTGATATCTGGAAAAAACTTGCGGTCCGTATTAATGAGATTTTTAAGAATAACGAAGCTGATGGTATTGTAGTTACACACGGTACAGATACCCAGGAGGAAACGGCTTACTTTCTCGACCTGGTAGTTACCTCCGAAAAACCGGTTGTACTCACTGGTTCTATGCGTCCGGCAACAGCGATTAGTGCAGATGGCCCAAAAAATCTGTATGACGCAATAACTATTGCTATTGATCCTAAGAGCAAAGGAAGAGGAGTATTGGTGAGCTTCAACGAAGGTATTTATGATGCAAGAGAAGTAATGAAGATGAGTTCAACGAAAACAAATGCTTTTGGATCTCCCAATACCGGTGCTGTTGACCAGGCTTATGATGGCACAGTAGAATATTATTCAAAGTCTGAGAGACAAGTAAATCCAAAAAGCCCGGTAGTGATAACTGCTGACACTAAATTGCCCAGAGTGGATATTGTTTACATGTATGCTGATGCACCTGCTGACGAGATCGATCTGCTGATTGGTAAAAAAGTTGACGGAATCGTTATTGCAGGTGTTGGAAATGGTAATTTCAACAAAGCCTATATGGATGCAGTAAAACGTGCTGTTGCTGCAGGCATTATTGTTTGCCGGTCAAGCCGTACTCCTTCGGGCAGGGTTGTGCTTCATGATGAAATTAATGATGATGAACTCGGCACCATCGTTTCCGATGATCTTACTCCTCAAAAAGCAAGAATATTACTGATGCTGGGCCTTACAAAAACAAAAGATAAAAAACAGCTTCAGAATTTTTTCTTTAAATATTAACTGACGCTAAAGACCCCGTCATGAAATTAACAAACGTAATGTCTGTCTTGACACGGACCGCGGCGATGATGGGTGAAAATATTCAGTAATTAAAAATATTCAACTATGAGTCTCAAACCATTATTAGTAGGCGTCATTTTAATTACTACTATTCCTGGTTTTGCGCAAACGGAAAAGCAGGAGTCTGACACAACCGGTAGTCCTATTATACCAATCCATAAACAAAACCTGCTCAAGAACATAGACGTTATTATGAATATGCAGTATGGTTTTCGCAATGAATTTGTTGACGGAGAATATACCGGCAGCCGGTTTCGCATGGACCAGTTTCGTTTTGAGGTAAAAGGAAAAGTAACGGACCAGGTATATTTCCGTTTACGCCAACGTTATACAAGCGAGATAGTACCTCAATCCGTGGATCACGTTGCCAGGGCTACTGATATAGCCATGATAAGAGTGGATGTATCGCCTAAGGTAAGCATAAGCGCTGGTAAGCTTTGTGCCGACTTTGGTGGATTTGAATTTGATTTGAATCCTATTGATATTTATGAATACGCTGATATTCTTGAACAAGCAGATAATTTTTTAGCTGGCGCAGGGGTAGCTTTCAGGCCCAACAAAGGAAATGAATTTAATTTTCAAGTGCTCAATTCCCG
>VBAU01000215.1 GCA_005883855.1 Bacteroidota bacterium | reverse complement strand
GGCAAAACCTTTAAGGTGCTGATCGAAGGAGACAGCAAAAGAAGTTCGGCCGACTGGATGGGGAGAAATACCCAAAACAAAGTGATAGTCTTTCCAAAAAACAGTTACAATTTCAAAAAGGGCGAGTATGTGAATGTGAAGGTGAACGATTGCACGCAAGCCACATTATTGGGACATATAGAACAAAGATAAAATGGCAGACATTCAGAGTATAAAAAACAGGTTTGGAATAATTGGCAATGCAGCGGAATTGAATTACGCACTGCAAGTGGCGTCCCAGGTAGCCAACACCGATCTTACCGTTTTAATTTTTGGAGAGAGTGGTGTGGGCAAGGAGGCTTTTTCGCAAATAATACATTCCCTGTCCACCAGGAAACACAATCCTTTTATTGCCGTGAACTGCGGCGCGATACCGGGATCGTTCACTGGGGCAGTCGATTCCCGAAAAGGCTATTTTGAAACGGTAAACAGCGGTACAATCTTTCTTGATGAAATTGGGGAGCTGCCACTCGGAACTCAGGCCAGACTGCTGCGCGTTCTGGAGACGGGTGAATTCATTCGGGTCGGTTCATCAAAAGTTCAGAAGACCGATGTCAGAGTGATTGCAGCAAGCAACAAGGACCTCCTGGACCTGGTTCATAGCGGGAGGTTCAGACAGGACCTGTACTATCGCCTGAACACCGTTCCTATCAGGGTGCCGGCCCTGCATAATCGCAAGGATGATATCATTTTGTTGTTCAGAAAATTTGCGGTCGACTTTGCAGAGAAATATAAAACGGCTCCTGTACAATTAGACGATGACGCTAAAAACCTGTTAATAAATTATGGCTGGCCCGGCAATGTTCGCGAATTGAAGAATATTGCAGAACAGATCTCAGTTCTTTCACAGGATAAACAGGTAAGCGGGAGAGAACTTGCAAAATTTTTACCCGAACATCCAATGAGTCGTTTGCCTGTGCTTGCTCATGCTAACGGAAATGGCACGCACGAGTTTGCCAATGAGAGGGAGATTCTTTACAAGCTTTTCTTTGATATGAAGAAAGATGTAACGGAGCTAAAAAGGATGTTCCTGGAAATTTTACAGAATCCGAACCTGGTTGCGCAAAATCAGAACTTGGTCAACCAATTAAAAGAATCAGAAAGCTATCGGCTCAAGCCTCAGGAGTTCATGCAGCCGATCACGCAACCTGTTATGCAGCCCGCGCAACCTGTGCTTATGCATGATGATCGTATACACGAGCATGAGGAAGTTGAGGAGAGCCTCAACATCATGGACAAGGAAAGGGAACTGATCATAAAGGCACTGAAAAAACACAAGGGCAAACGAAAAGACGCCGCTCTTGACCTGGGTATCAGTGAAAGAACATTGTATAGGAAGCTGAAGGAATATGATATTGAGGAATGAGGGCTGTGAATGGTGAATTGAAGATTCCTGATCACTGATGATCATTCTATTACCGACAATCCACTGTTCACTATTGACTATTCACAAAAAATGGCTGTTACAAAGAAAATATTCTTCTCTATCCACGTGGCGTGTGCTCTGTGTTTCATACTTTTCTTGAACAGCCAATGCCATGTGTCGTATGGCCTGCGTGATGTATCCATTCCAGATTCGATAAAGACGGTAAAAGTAAATTTCATTGAAAACAAGGCGCGGTATGTCAACCCAAGGCTGAGCCCCACCCTTACTGACAGATTACGTCAAAAGATAGTCAGTCAAACCAGGCTTACGCAAACCAACAGCGACAACGCTGATTGGGAGATCAGCGGTTATGTGAACGATTATTCAGTCAGCACTTCAGGTATATCACAGCAACAATCGACCATCAACCGATTGAACGTTTCAGTTCATATTACCTTACTCAACAGGAAAGGGGGTAGTGACCCAAAAGAATATGACGTGAGCCACTCGTTTGATTTCTCCGCCTCATTAACTTTACAAGCGGCCGAAGCACAACTGTCCGACCGGATCGTTCGTGACATGACGGATGAGATCTTCAATCATATTTTTTCGGATTGGTAATTGTATTTGCATGGATGCCATTGCAACGTTGGTAAGATCAATATTTCAAAAAGATTCATTGCATGATTGCAGTGTTGAAGAGTTGGAATCTTTAGCACGCGAGTATCCTTATTTTACGCCTGCTCAATTTTTACTCGCGGAAAAATTAAAATCGGTTGATGAGAACCTTTACAGGGAACAACTTCAAAAACTTTCCCTGCATTTTAGTAACCCGCTCTGGCTGGATTATTTATTGAACAGATATGGCGGAGTAAGTGTCATCGAGCCTGAGGATGGCGATAAAACCATCGAAACAACCTCGCCGGCAACAGAACAGCAAACGATAGAAATACCCGACGAGCAAAAGTTTATAAAATCAGAGCCCGAAATCGTCGAGCCGATTAAAGAAGAAATGATTCAACCCGCAAACATAGATTTGCAGACAACAACTGGGGATATCACTACCGAGATAGACCACCACAGCGTAAAACCCATTCCCGAAGAAGAAATGGAGAACTCGGCAGTTGAAGCTCCACAAGTCGTTAACCAGGATCTAGTGGTATCAGCGGATGAGCGGATTGAAGAAGAACATGGAGAAACATTCGTGCAAGAAACGCCCGATTTATCTGCGACTGCATCTACACGTCTCAATGAAGAACAAGCGAGTGAACCGCTTCCCATTCCTCCCCTGCCAGATCTGCAAAAAAAACCAGGTGAAACGGAGTTGACATTCGAACCCTACCACACGGTGGATTATTTCGCTTCGCAAGGGATAAAATTCGTTCCCGAAGAAAAGCCTGCCGACCGTTTTGGACAGCAACTTAGGAGTTTTACGGAGTGGCTGAAGACGATGAAGCGGCTATCGAAGACTGAAATAACAAACCTGCCTGACCCGTCAGTCGAGGAAAAAATTCAGCACCTCGCGGATCATTCTATCACGGAAGGTGAGATAGTCACTGAAACGATGGCCGAAGTGTGGGTGAAGCAGGGAAATAAAGAAAAGGCTATCGAAACTTATAACAAATTAAGTTTGCTCAATCCCGACAAATCAGCTTATTTTGCATCCCTCATCGATCAGTTAAAAAACAGTTGATATGGTCATTTTATTTGTGGTATTGATCATCATTGCATGCGGCATTCTGGGTTTCATCGTGTTGGTGCAAAATCCAAAGGGTGGCGGGCTTGCTGGCAATATCGCTGGTTTCAGCAACCAGTTTATGGGTGTCAAACAAACGACTGACGTGTTAGAAAAAGGTACATGGCTTTTTGCTGGCGTTATAGGCGCGCTGTGTCTCATTTCAACGTTTTTCATTTCCGGTTCCTCCAGTTCCGTTGAGGACAGAACCAAAGGTCTCGGTACTCCTACGCAGCAAAGCGCCCCGGTCACAAATCCAGGTAATGGGCCTGCGCAACCTCAGCCACCCGGTAAATAATTTTAAACATTATATAAAAACCCTGTCACCCGGCAGGGTTTTTTATTTATTTTGTTCCCGCCGGGAGAACTACTACTGAGCTTCCGTTGTGTCACTCACTTGTACGTTCTGGTCGCTATTGAGCAATTAGCCACGATCAAATTTGATTCTATGAAGAAACTATTTGGATTTATTTCTTTTGTTCTTCTCATCGCACTTCTATTTGTCGGCTGGAAAGTTTTTGGCCCGACGTTAAAACAACCAGAAGGAAAATACTTTTACGTAAAAACAGGATCGAGCTATCAAACCGTAGCCAGGGAACTTCTAAACCAGCAAATCCTCAGCAGCACTCGTTGGTTCAATCTTGTGGCGAGAGGACTAAAATATAAAACCGTCAAGCCCGGAAAGTTCGCGGTTAGAAGAGGAATGAGTGTTTTCGAACTTGTCCGCGCATTGAAAAACGACCGGCAGTCACCGGTTGATCTCGTCATCATAAAATTCAGGACCAAAGAAGAATTTGCTCGCCGAATTGGAAAGGAATTTGAAACGGACTCGCAGCAAATGATCAGCTTTTTAAATAATACCGACTCCATGCGGCATTACGACCTGGATACAAATACCTGGACCTTTGCCATTATTCCTAATACCTATACTTATTTTTGGAACTCGACTCCCACAAAAATTTTTAGCAAATTATATGCATCATCTAAACAATTCTGGAGCGACGATAAAAAACAAAAACTCAGAAACAATAATCTCAATCCTCTGCAGGCGTACATAGTTGCGTCCATCATCGAAGAAGAAACTAACTTAAAAACTGACAAAGGTAAAATTGCGAGCGTCTACATCAACCGCCTGGCCAAAGGCATGCCGTTGCAGGCTGACCCGACGGTAAAATTTGCGATGAGAGAATTTGGTTTGAAAAGAATCTATGAAAAAAATTTAACCGAGCCATCACCTTACAACACTTATGTAAATAAGGGATTGCCACCTGGACCAATTTGTACACCATCGGTGGAAACACTGGACGAAGTTATAAGCGCACCTAAAACAGATTATATGTATTTTGTAGCCAATAGCGACTTTTCAGGCAGGCATATTTTCACAACCAATTATGAGGATCATAAAAAGTATGCAAAGCTATTTTCAGAGGCGCAGGACAGACAGGATTCCATACGAAAAGCCAAAGAAAACAAACCATAGTGCTTTCTGTTACCCAAATACGCAACACAATTGTCTCGTCTTTTCCCGTAAGTTGGCTTATTAGGCAGAGCAAGAAGATTCGTCTCCCCGGTTTTTATGGCATCCCTCTTTACGATGTGATCCACTTTTTTTATGCACAAGTTCGTCGGGTTGGATTAACGGAACGAACATCCGCCATCTCATTTAATTTTATTATGGCCATTCCACCGATGATTATTTTTCTGTTCACTCTCATTCCGTATCTGCCAATCTCAAAAGCTCTCATAAACCAGCTTTACGAATTAATACGCGACATCATCCCGGGCGAGAAAAATTATAAACCCATCATTAAATTCCTCAACGACTTTCTTACGCATCAGCGATACGGCCTCTTGTCCGTCGGCTTTTTGTTGGCGTTGTATTATTCAAGCAATGCGATGGCGGGGATCATGCGTGCGTTCGATAAGAATTACATTGGTTTCAGAAAGAGGTCGTTTTGGGAAGGAAAGAAAACAGCTCTGCAACTTACTCTTATACTTTTTTTATTAATGATCGTGTGCCTGATGCTGCTCATCATGCAAGGTGCTGTACTAGGATGGATAGTCCGTTCCGCATTACTTAAGAACATTATCATAAATGTTCGCTGGGTTATCATTATTCTTCTGTTCCTTTCCTCCATTTCATTTATCTATCGTCACGCTCCGTTTGTCCATAAAAGATGGAGGTTGGTCAATCCGGGTTCAATCCTGGCAACCACGTTGATGGTTTTCTTTATAATACTTTTTTCTTATTGGGTAAAACATTTCTCGACCTATAATAAACTATACGGTTCAATCGGAAGCCTGTTGCTGCTTATGTTGTTAGTTTATTTTAATTCCCTGGTGTTGCTGATAGGGTTTGATCTCAATGTAAGCATCAATTCCCTGAAACATGAAGCAGAAGAAAGGGAAAAACTGGTGGCCGAATCCGCGACATCCGACAAGGACGTTCTTTAGGCGGTCGCACGAAAAAATGAGCGGCAAACAAGCAGCCTGATTTTTGCTGTAACTTGTATTGGTTCCAGGAGCTCGGGGAGTTGCCGTGAGTTGATAGAAGATCCTTTGACCTGAACCTGTTAAACTTCTGAACCTTGAACCTTTTGCACCTATTAAACTTCTTAAACCTTCAAAAAATGAATCAGATTTTTTTTGCCTTACCTGTTGCGATTGCTATTGTGATGGTTTTAAAAACTTCTACAGAGCCTCTGCCCATTGGGTCCACGCTTCCAAACGCCGAGAAGAAAATGAAAGATATCACAGGGAAAGAGATTTCTTTTAAAGATGCAATGAATAAGAATGGACTATTGGTAATGTTTAGTTGCAATACATGTCCCGTTGTGCATAGCTACCAGTCGCGCACCATTGAGGTTTGCAAATATGCGCAAGGCAAACAGATTGGCGTCGTTCTTCTGAACTCGAACGAGGCTTATAGAAACGATGGGGATTCTTATACGGACATGAAGGATTA
>VBAU01000214.1 GCA_005883855.1 Bacteroidota bacterium | reverse complement strand
AGCTCGGTAAATAGTCTTTGCTGTTGGTTCTCCTGGTTTACGTGTGTGTCAAAACTGCCAAGAGAAATGTAGTAGACTTTTGTGTTGATGTCGGAAAAGATCAAAGAGGCAATGGTTTTTAGTCCGTTTCCCAATTCTGTTTTGGGATAGTCGGCCGATGAAGGGTGTGCCCTGCTTTGTTGGAAAATATAATTGGCTGATGATAAGGTTTCCGACATGGTTTTATAGAGGTAATCCACTGTTTCTTCGTCCCCGTCTTTATGATTCTTCATTACGTCTTTAAAAAACGTTTCGTTACTTGTGCCAAACAATCTTTTGGGATCTTTCATCGCAATGGCCTTCGAATTCTCCCCTTTCAATGCGAGACTGAGCACGTCATCAATCTCAAGAGCATAGGTTGGTTTATCGCAGCCATGACACTGCGCATCAAGGTAGCGGCCCACCCAGCCTGTTGTGATATATTCATTGCTCGCACTTCCGGTTTGCCAAATGTCCATACTGCGGAAATGTGAACGATCTGGATTTGGATAGCCCACATTATTTAATATACCGAGGCTTCCATCATCATATAACTCTTTAAGGGAGATCAATGCTGGGTGCAAGCCCACTTCGTCGGTTAATGCCAACGCCTTCGTCTGATCAATGCCAAGCCCTGGCCTTTCGCGATAATAAATATCGTTGCGGATGGGTATTACCGTATTCAATCCATCATTGCCCCCGCTCAACTGCAAAATCACCATCACTTTGTTCCCAGGTGGCACCCTATCGACTCCTTCAAATGCTTTCAAAAATTTCGGAACCATGAAAGAGGCTGTGGCCAGCGATCCAAGTTGTAAAAATTCTTTTCGTTTGATAAGCATAATGTAGCATTTAGTTCAGAGCTGCGAGCTCAATGCTCGAAGCTCACAGCTCATAGCTGTTTAACACAATTGATATTCCGGCGTGCTCATGATTTGAATAGTTGATGTCTTAATAAAAGTTTCTTTGCTGGTCGCGTCCGCATATTCATTGATAACATCAGCACCCACAGCTTTTCTTGTCTGCAATAAAATTCCCGCCATGTCATTGACTAATTGCTCGCGCGCAACTTTATTGTAATAATCCAGGTATTTGCTCCAATCGACGTGCGCATTGATCACTCGTGCAGCGTTAGCTGTTCGAGCGCCGCCCCCTGACTTAATTTTGATTTCGTCGTCGCTGCGCCCCATCATCTGGTCATCATCGGATTTAGGTTTTACATTGAAGTCGTCCGTATCGTTGATCAGTTGAGGAATTCTCATGCGCATCATAAGTGTTGAACTATCGATCCAACTTCTTCCTCCCGACCAGCCGGCCACATTGGGAGGATAAAATAATATTTGACCCAGGACTCTTTCGAGTAACAATAGCGCTTCTTCATTCTCCAGTTTCATGGGTAGAATGCGTTGAATGCCGACAAGCAATTCGATGGGAGATTTAATTCTCGAGCCAATATTTTTTTCATCGTAGAACCAATCGCTGGTAAAAATATCCGCGATGAGTTTGCCGATGTCGTAATCACTCTTATAAAAACGATCCGCGAGCCATTCCACTTTTTGATGATCAATGTTCTCGTTCACGAAAAACCGATATACTTTTTGAGAAATAAATTTTGCAGTTTGCTTTTGATTGAGGAGAATGTCCAGCACCTCATCGCCATCAAAATTCCCGGTTCTTCCCAATACCGTTTTGGCTCCCCCATCGTGTTGAAACGTGCGAAAAACAAATTCTCCTCGAGCGTTGGCGCCCCAACCAGTAAATGCTCGTGCTGCTTCCTTCACGTCATGCTCGGAATAATTACCGCGGCCCATAGTAAACAGCTCCATTACTTCCCGGGCAAAATTCTCATTGGGATGATCTTTCTTGTTTTGGTTATTGTTCAAAAAATTTAACATCGCTCCGGTCTTGGAAACCTCATGCAGCAGGTCACCAAAATTGCCCAGGGCGTTTTGCCTGATAACGTCCAGTAGTTGCTGCTGATAAAAAACGTTGAGGTTTCGACATGCAAAATGGCCATGCCAGAAGAAAGCCATCTTTTCGCGAAGTTGGGCATCTGTATCTACCATTTCCTTTAACCAGTACAGGTTTAAGCTCTTTATCCCTTCCCGACTTCTTTGCCGCATTTCCTTGCGCTGTTCCGGTGACATTTCCTGTTTTTGCAGGCGCCCCGCGTCCTGTATTCCCAGCATGAGTCCTTGCAGGGAGCTATCAGCGGCCTGTAAATATTGTGGTCTTTTGGCAGATGCTTTCTGAAGAGCTTTGTATAATTTTTCAGGCGACGTGTTATCCAGCACACCTAATTGCTCCACAGCAGGACCAAAACCAGCACGCCACATCAAGTGCTGATTTTTTAATTGGTTACTCAATGCCATTGAAGGGGGATTTTGATTCTGACCGAAAAAATTTTTTAAGGTTTAAAATGTATGACCATTAAATGGCCAGCACCTACCGTATCGATTGAGTTGTTTCCGTAATACGAGACGCCGTTTGTCGATTTGACGTTGCTTTTGATCGCATACCTGCGATTCGGAAAACAAAAAAGGGATGTGTTTGACATCCCCGTTTACGATGAATCCTTGCAATTAATTATCTTTTTGCATTTGCCTTTACGTATGCAGTCACTTGCTGAGTCTCTACTTGTGTAAGGTTGGCTTTAGGCACCATAATCTTTAAAATGGCTTCCCACCGGGGATCCGTAAAGGCAGCCAAGGGTTTCATAGCATGACATCTTATGCATTTGGTTTCGTAAACGTTTTTACCTGCGGCCATCAAATTAACATCTGCTACGGCAGTTTCGCCACTACCCTTTAAAGATTCAGATGGTATCGTTTCAGATGTTGTGCCGGTCCCGGAACTACCAACGTCTTTCGTGGCAACAGTCTTCTTGCTACAGGCCATAAAAACCAAGGCCAACGCAATCCCAACAACTATCTTTTTTTGCTTCATGAAGTATAAAACGCAAAAATATGAGCTTAGCTAAGAACGGATTTACAAAATCGGTAAATATTAAGAAAGCGTCGATCAAAACTTTTCGAGGTTCCGATTAGATTACTGTCTCGTTTCCAAAATAACGATGAAGAGCTACAGGCAGTTTTATGCCCTGGTCAGATTGGTTGTTTTCTAAGATGGAGGCAAGTATGCGTGGCAAGGCCAGCGAGCTTCCGTTGAGAGAGTGAGCCAATCGCGCTTTACCATTTTTATCCTTGAAGCGGATCTTCATTCGATTGGTTTGAAAAGTTTCAAAATTGGTAATAGAACTCACCTCAAGCCATTTTTGCTGCGCGGCACTGTAAACTTCGAAATCATAAGTGAGAGCAGAGGCAAAACTCATATCCCCACCACATAATTTCAAAATCCGATAAGGCAGATTGAGCGACTGCACAAGTTTTTCAACGTGATTCACCATTTCGTCGATGACTTCATAACTTTTTTCAGGATGAACCAATTGAATAATTTCAACCTTATCAAATTGGTGAACCCGATTCAATCCCCGAACGTCCTTTCCATAGCTTCCCGCCTCTCGTCTGAAACACGGGGTATAAGCAGTCATTTTGATTGGGAAATCCGTCTCTTTTAAAATTTCATCACGATAAATGTTTGTGACGGGGACTTCAGCAGTTGGTATCAGGTAAAAATTGTCCTCCGTTACAAAATACATTTGGCCTTCTTTGTCTGGCAATTGGCCAGTACCAAAAGCCGATGTTTCATTTACCATGAACGGTGGTAAATATTCAAGTATTGAATGAGAGCTCTCTGCAGTTTTGCCCCTTTACCCTTATAAACGGGGAACCCGCTACCTGTAATCTTATTTCCGAGTTCGAAATTGATCAGGTCGTATTTTCTTGCGAGTTCCCAATGCGGTAATGCGCCAACGGGAAGATTTGGTTTGGATCCGCCATCGCGCACCATCACGTTATCCTCCGGGTTCCTCCCTGCGGGAACTTTTTCTGACGGAATGTTCGGAAGCTTCACCAATTCATTGTGCAGTTGCTTTTCCGTAGCTGATAGTTTGTCGGCAATGGGTTTGAGAGATATTTAGAGCGAGGCGACGTTGTACTTAAGTCTTTCGGCACTTTCCTTTTCGCCTTTCGCCATCAATTGTCCAATCTCCTTTGAAGCGCTATTTATTTTGGCCTGCGTACTATCAAACTCCAGTTGCAGCCTTTTCCTTTGGTCATCCAATTCAAGAATTGTATCAATCACCTTTCCTTCAGTAAAATTTTTCACAGCGAGTCTTTCTTTGGCCCACTGCGGATCTTGCCTCAATGCCTGCACCTGCAACATTTTTTTTTATTTGCCGCAAAGATAAAGTGCAGAGGCCAGACATAAACCTGCGTATTTAGTGCGTGGATTTCCTAAATTCATCAAAACAAAAAAATATGATAGATCCATCAATGGTTACAACTAATGTCGAGTTGAGCGGTTACCGCGTGATTAGAAATCTCGGAGTAGTGCGTGGCATCACGGTTCGTTCCAGGAGCATATTGGGAAACATCGCCGGAGGATTGCAAACGCTATTCGGGGGCACCATCTCAATTTATGTCGAGCTCTGCGAGAAAACAAGAGCGGAAGCTTTTCGATTTATGCTGGAAAGCGCCCAGGAACGCGGAGCGAATGCTGTAATTTGTATGCGTTATGATGCCAATGAAGTGATCAGTGGCGTGAATGAGGTATTGGCTTATGGAACGGCAGTGGTAGTCGAAAGAGTATAGTTAGAATTATTATTAAATCGCAATGTTTCACGTCCGGATATGCCAGCGAAATAATCAATAAGTAATAATAAATAATCAACTCCCCTGCTCGTTTATCTTTGCCCCCGATGTTCATTCACGACGATCTTCAGCAACGGTGGTGGGAACTGGAAGCAAAACTTGTTGAGCGATTTGGCAAAAAGCCTGACATGGAGGCCATCCTGTTTCTGATAGGCATTCAAGAAGTAGGTCAAATACGCGAAAAATTCACCAAAGAACAAAAACAGGATTTGATGCATGTTGCAATCTGCAAATTATTTTCCCAGAGCGGTTATTATGAATTGGAAAAAACAGACGACGACGGTTGGCCGCATTTTAAACAGTTAAACCCTATGCCGGAAATGAATTTGGCTGAACAGGAAAACTTTTTGAAAGATCACATACTCCTTTATTTTCAAGATCATAATTTCCTCGATTAAAAAGACGAAATAGAAATGAAGAAATTAATTGTCGGACTATTAACTTTCATCATGGCACTCACATCCTTTGGGCAAAAGACTTCATTAAGTGGGAAGATAACCGATACAATAACCGGTCTCCCATTACCCGGGGCATCTGTTCAACTTTCTGGTCACAAAACCGGAACCGTTGCGAGTAACGAAGGGTCCTATTCAGTTGAAAATATTCCGGAGGGCACATACACAGTAAAGGTCATGTACCAGGGATATGAATCATTAACTGAGAAGATTCACATCAGCGGACCCGTGCAGAGAAATTTTCGACTTTCATCGTCATTTCTTACAAAGAAAGATCGGGCCAGCGACGTGTTATTCCAAACAAGTTACGGCGATATTGTTTTGAGATTGTTTGACTCCACGCCGTTGCATCGCGATAATTTCCTAAGACTGGTCAAGACTGGTTACTATGACAGTGTTTTGTTTCACCGGGTCATTCAAAATTTCATGATCCAGGCTGGTGATCCGAATAGCAAGCAGGCGACGCCCGGCCAACCATTAGGCGGCGGCGGGCCCGGTTATCGAATTCCAGGCGAATTCAGAACTACCCTCTTTCACAAAAGGGGAGTAATAGCTGCCGCGCGTGACAACAACCCGGAAAAAGCGAGTAGTGGGAGCCAATTTTATATTGTGTTGGGAAAAATCTTTACTGATGCAGGACTGGACTCGGTGGAAACGTTTCGTCTTAATGGAAGAAAGATTCCGGCTGAGCAACGCGAGGTTTACAAAACTGTCGGCGGCACGCCGCATCTTGATCAAACCTATACAGTGTTTGGAGAAGTAATCAGCGGAATGGATGTTGTTGACAAGATTGCCGCTGTACAAACCAGCAAAGGTGCTGACCGGGATAGGCCGATAGAAGATGTACGAATCATCAAAGCAAAATTGGTCAACAGAGAAAAATAAAGTAAGTACAAACGCAGGGTATACATAAAAAAAAAGCATCCCGTGGGATGCTTTTTCTCTCTTATTTTCCACAGCTATCTTTGTTGTTGCTGACCACCACCAAGTCCACCACCACCCTGCGTACGTTGACTTTCTTCCTCGATGCTGCTTTTGTGTTGGCGCGCCTGCTTTATTTTGTTGTTCCCAAACCGGTAATTCAGGTTTATCCTGAACTGCCTGCTTTCCCATCCGCCATTTGCTTTTACAAGTTGCCCGGTAGTATTGTTTGTGGCGGACCAATGGAATGTATTAAGCACATCTGTGACTGATCCTTTCACCGTTGCTTTGCCCTTCAGAATAACCTGTTGCACTCCCACGTCCAAACTACCTAGTTGTTTCGTTTTAAAAGCTCCCTGCCATATGGAAGGCGCGGTATAAAAACCACTGAGCTCCGCGGTCGTCGTCTTTGTTACTTTAAACGTTTGCTGAGCGTACAAGTTAAAAGAGAATACATCTACATCAACATGATAGTCGGGGGCGTCGCCTTTGAACTTTGAATAGTATGAATTCACATTGAAGAACAAACTGTAGCGCTTATACTGAACTGGCATGCTAACATTCAAACTGACTATGTCCTGGTTTGCCACGTTTTCATTTGTAATGAAAGCTTTTGTGCCTTCGCTCTTAGGTATCATGGTAAATACATCATCAACATGACTGTAGTTCAGCGTGGTCGTCAATTTATATTTGTACACATTGGTAATGCCAAAGCTATTTGTGTACTGCGGGCGCAAGTTTGGATTACCTCTTTGAAACGTATACTTGTCCAAATTAAATTCAAAAGGATTCAGATTCTGGTACGAAGGCCGGTCAATCCTGCGGCTATAGCTAAAGCTCCATTGCTTCATTGGATTTTTGTTGAACGTGACCGATGCACTCGGAAAAGGATCGGTATAACTTTTATCCCAAGAGGAATCAATAGAAACATTACTGCCGCTATTGTAATCATAGCGGAAGCCAGTAGAATGACCTTTTGATTGTGTATTTTCTACTCGTAAACCAGCTTGTAACATAACTCCCTTGAACTGGCGGTTATAGTTCACATAACCCGCATTGATATTTTCCCTGTAAGTAAAATTATTATGATTGTCTTCTACCAACCCTGAACTTTCTTCAAGGAAACGTTGGAAGGTGTTGTCTGTATTCACATGTGAGATTTTGCCGCCGTATCCTAATTTGCCTTTCTTGAAGCGCTGTTCATAGTCGGCTTTGACTGAATAAATATCAATGTTATAAGGCGTAAGTGTATGATAAACTTCCTTAGACTTCAGGTTGGTCCCACTGGCGTCGTAAATGTTATTTGGTTGATATTGGTTGTTTCGACCATTGTAAAATCCATAATCGGCGTCAACATTCAACTCATGTCCCGCTGTATCAGCGAAACGATAGTTTAAGTTGAAGTTCACATTGTCTCTATGCCCTTCGCTCGAGTTGTCTGCTATCAATATCCGGTCAACTTCTTTTGATGGCATATAAGCAATATCTGTCTTGCTGGAGCTGTTGAAATGAGTATTTGAAATATTACCATTCACCATAACTCCAATTGTGTTTTTGCTGTTTGCATAAAAATCCACGCCTGCCTTGAAATTGTTCGCCTCATTTTTATTTACCATCACAGTCTTTTGGTCGAATGAACTGTCAGCGCTGGTAGTACGGTACAGGTTCATCCTGTTCTCATTTTTATTATTGCTGTAATTGTAATTCCCAAACACGTTTAGTTTTTTATAGCGATAGTTTATAGCGCCACCTCCATTATATTTTGGATAGGTGGCTATATTCCAGCCTGCGTTCACCGAACCGTTGAAGCCCAAAGTCTTATTCTTCTTCAGACGAATGTTAATGATACCAGCATTGCCGGCAGCTTCATATTTTGCCGAAGGGTTAGTGATCAACTCGATCGACTCAATCTGCGCCGACGGTAGCGACTTCAGGTAATTAGAAAGGTCTGTGCCAGTCAAAGGCGTTGGTTTACCATCGATGTACACCTGCACGCCATTTTTTCCGCTCAAACTGAGGTTGTCATCTTTATCAACGGTTACACCAGGCGATTTTCTCAAAAGCTCCAGTGCGTCACTTCCTGTTGCGTTGATAGTGCCTTCCACATTTAACACGGTTCTGTCGGCCTTCACTTCGACCATCGGCCTCTTGCTGCTAACAGTTACGCCCTTCAACTCGCTGGCGAGCTTGGATAACTGCAGGGTGGGAACATTGGTTAGACTGGAAGCAGAATATTCGAAACTGGTTGAATAACCTGGTTTGAACCCGATGTGAGATACACTCACCAGGTAGCGACCCTCTTTGATTCCGTTAAATGAAAAACGACCTTCATTATTGCTCAACGCCAGCTTTACAACTGACGAGTCCTTTGCATTTAATAAAGAAATGGTTGAACCGGGCAAACCTTTGCTTTCCTGATCTTTTACGTTTCCTGAAATCTGCTGGCCAAAACCGGAAGCTGCTGCCAGGAAACTGATTAAGAACAATCCGAACTTTCTCATAAAATTTAATTTTTGAATCACAAAACTATCCCGGGCTGTACTCCCCGAAAATGAATTTCCGGCTAAGTGCTGTTTTCGTGGCGTGAACGGTGGAATGGGGCGTATTAATCGAAAAAAGTTTTTTCACCGGTGCTTTTATCCTTTGTTTTAGTCATATTTGTACCTAAAATTTTGTCGAAATGAATTTTCCAGCTGAATTGCGTTACACGAAAGATCATGAATGGATACGTCTGGAAGGCGCTGACAAAGCTGTTGTGGGCATAACTGATTTCGCACAGAGAGAACTCGGAGACATTGTTTATGTTGAAGTGGAGACAACCGGTAAAGAACTTGACGCCGGCTCCGTTTTTGGAACCGTAGAAGCAGTTAAAACAGTTTCAGATCTCTATCTGCCAATTAGCGGCACCGTTGAGGAGCTGAATCCTGCTTTGGCGAACGCCCCGGAACTCGTGAATAGCGATCCTTATGGTGAAGGATGGATGGTGAAAATAAGGATCAGCAAAACCGCAGACATTGAAGCACTGATGGATGCAAAGGCCTACGAACAAATGGTCGGGTAGTAACATCACTGTCCATCACTTCGTTCATGGCTATCTGTTTTATATTTCATTCACCCATTGAGCCCTTTTACCAAATACAGCGAACAAGAGTTAGTCGTGCTGCTACGTCGGCAAAATGAGCAGGCATTTAGCTACTTATACGATAACTACTCCCCGGCATTATTCGGAATTATCAATCAAATTATTCCTGACAGAGAACTTGCGACAGACATCTTGCAGGATGTCTTCATAAACATTTGGCGGAAAATCGGATCATATGACCAGGCAAAAGGGAGGTTATTTACGTGGATGCTGAATATTGCCCGAAATGCTGCCATTGACAAAATACGATCGCGACCTTACCAGGACAGCCTGAAAAACCAACCCCTTGCAGAGAACGTAAATACTAATGCGACAAATGCCGTGGTAAATGCGGACATAAACGATGTAGGCCTGAAGAAATTGATAAATAAACTTAAAGAAGACTACAGAGTGGTTATTGACCTATCGTATTTCCAGGGATTTACCCATGAGGAAATCTCCAGACTGCTGGATATCCCGTTGGGAACAGTCAAAACACGAATAAGAAGTGCATTGATTCAATTAAGAACACTGATTTGATGGTGAACATACAAGAATACATATCGAGTGGAATTGTCGAAAGCTACGTGCTTGGCCTCGCTTCATCGGAAGAAAGAGTGGAATTTGAGCAAATGTGCGCTCAATACCCGGAATTGGTGGAGGCGAGAAATAATTTTGAGCTGGCCCTGGAGCGACATGCCAGGACAAGTACGGCCCGCCCTTCACAAGATGTTAAGGAAAAGATTTGGTCTGCCATACAACAAACCTCGCCAAAAACTCCAAAAATTGTAACAATGGAACCAACGACACGCAGATCATCCGGGCTGCGCTGGATAGCCGCAGCATCCGTCATTCTCTTCTTGGTGGCAGGCTATTTTGCCTTCCGCTTTTATAGTCAGAACGCAGAGTTAAAAAACTCCAACAAAAATTTAGAGGCAAAAGTCAACAGCATGGACAGTGTTTTGGGCAGGGTGGCTGACGAGCAAAAACTGATGAGCGATCCTAACGTAACGATCGTCAATATGGTGGGAATGCAAAAAGGATCACCATCGTCAGCGAGTGTTTATTGGGACTCAACGTCGGCCAATGTC
>VBAU01000213.1 GCA_005883855.1 Bacteroidota bacterium | reverse complement strand
ATTCGCGCCGGTTGGCGATTAAGGTAGATATAGATTTTCCACAGTGGAGAGGTTGCAGCGGCAGCAGCAGCTAGAGTAGTGGTTAAGGCACTTGGAAATCCTTAGCAACTAACATTTGCTGTTGCTGCTGCTGCTTTTTGCAGGTGAATTAGGCGATAATAGAGTTCTGCTCAGAATTTTTGGTGATGGTAAAACGACAAGAATTACCTAATAGAACATATGTCATAGTCATTAATTAAGGTGTTCTGATTATGACTAGCCCATTATTTAAGGACTATATTCCCCCGCTCCACAGGCCTGTCCCTCTTCAAATCCTTCATATCCTCCCCTTCTGCATTTATTTGTCTCATTATCATCAGCATTAGCCAATATTCATATATAAAAGTAGTATTCATTTGGAAGATCTGCTAACATGTGTCCAGTGTCTTCTGGTCTGCGTTCTCACGCTCGTCTACAGTCCTCTCGTTCATCCACTCATTCGGACACTTCACCTCCTCCCACTACCACTACCACTGCCACTACTTGCACTACATCCTCTTCCTCCCCTCTTAAACGTCGTCGTGTCAACGAAGCTCCTCTACCTCAATTATTCCTTGATTCTGATGACGAAAAGGATGAGGAAATAGATGCTGAAATGCTGAAAATTTTGGAAAGCGAAGAGTTTACGGAGGAAAATATCTTCAAGTTGGATCCTGTTCCGGGTCGGGCAATTTATAATCGAGTAGTCCGCCCTCCCACATTTATTTGTCCATTTTCAGTTGAACGCGATAATCCATGTGTCAACTTTGCAGCACCACGCAAGCGAAAGATACAAATCGCCAATCACTTACGAAATGTCCAAGACAAACCTGACGAACAACACCCCGCCGACGATGCTCTATGGAACACCCCGCTTGTTCGCGACTACTACCTCGTGACACGACCAACCTACACTCCGGAGCAGCGGATTCAAGCGAGCAAGGAGTCCAACAGAAACCACTACGAACGACGCAAAGCTCGTGAACACAAATGGATAGAACCGTTGACACATGGATTTAAAGTCGGAAAGGTACAGCCGGATTGGATGAGACGCATGTTGGTGGGGAAGAATCGAATAGACTTTGAGATTCAGGCTACTGTGGCGGAGAAAATGCATCAAAAGCTTGAGGCACGAATTCAAAATCTCCGCCGGGAGACTAATCCCAACAACGAGTTGATCAAAGATCTCGAAAGTAAACGCATCGAATTAGAACAGTCTCAGAAAACTCAACAACGATTCAGAGAACAAGCTGTCAACATTTCGCGACAATTTGCCGGACTTTTCGGACATTCCAAGGACGATACTCTCCTTTCCTCCTCCCATCTCGATATACTGTCGTACGCTGGCATACTTCATCCCACCGACATATCCCCGGAAGCCTTCTATTTTTATGCGGCGTATGTAACACCACAGCTCGACTGGATTAGGATGACGCCGTGGAAGGAAGATTCAATGCGGGATATCAAAGCTACATTTACTCGACAATGTAGATCGTGGACTCAGGTTTTCAAAGGAGATAGTCCAGCATCAATGTCAGGGAGGAAAAGTATTGAAGATCGACTTCAAGTGTTCAACTCAAGCTGTGATCTGGTTGGTGTGGGTAGGGAGGAAGGAGGGATGTATAATGATATCGAGGCTGAGGCCTGGGAGAAATCACAGGGCGAATTATGGAAGGCTGCTCAGGATACTGTTTTGAAGGCTGTGTTTCAGGATTCTTTTACTGGAGTTGATAATTCTCCCGCCGCTTTGGTGACTACAGTACAAAATGTCTGTAAACTAGTGAGAGGGGTTGACCTGGCAGAGCAATGATCAAGGCTGGCAATAACTGCTGCTGAACAAGCTTTGACAGGGGATCAAGTTGACGGGGTAGAGTAATTCTTACGAATGTGTGTGTTTATTACGAATGTATGTGTTTACCTTTGGCAAGTTGTTGGGTGAGATATCTGGTTTCTATAGGTATGGAGTTTGGCAGGTTTATGTACGGTAGCGAAAAACGTCTTGGTTGATGCGAAACTCCATTCCATAAATAAAGAAAAGATGAATATAATCAATCCCCACCGTGGATATCTCAAATCTCCAAACTGCACCTTCAAAAATAATTGCTCGTCAAAACGCCATGCTCGCTCCTCCTTTACTTTACTTCAAAAACGAATCTCCATTTCTACATGCATATTAAACCCATGACTTTTGTCCCCTTGACAGTCTCAAGACGTTTTGACCTCCTGACGCTTATCCCCTTTTCATTCCTTTCAAAAACAGAACCCCAAAGTCTAGTTGCCCGGCCAGCCTTATTCTTCTCCCAGTACCACAACTCTGCATACTGCTCTTTGTGCATTTCGATCCAAGTACGACGAGAGTTACGTGTTCTGACAACGGCTGTAGAGGCTGGAGGAAGGGGGGCCGGTGGAACCTGAGCTTGGACGGGTGTAGGGATTCCCGGAGGCGGAGAGGGAGTGTTGGCAGAGGTGAGGGGGACAGGATGAAGCTTTTCCTCCTTGAGAGGAGGAAGTGTAGTTTGCGTCGTAATCTTTGCAGGACCCAAAACAACATCATCAACATCAATTTCGAAGAGATCAAAATCAATTTCTGTAGAATTAACAAGAATAATGAGAAAATAAAGATACCTGCCATCTCTGTAAACGTTTTGAACAAGCGTTGAGCAGATGAAACAAAACTCGCCCCTGAAATCTATCTGTTTTATTGCGGGAAAATCTGAGAATTTACGCGGCATAAGGTATGACTCATACCGTAATTAAGAAAAATGTCAGGTAAATTAGAATGACTAAGTCCTTAATTAATGAGAAAGTCGGAGTTATACCCCTTAATTAATGCCTATATCAAATGATCAACCTAAACGAAAGAAATCCATAATTAAATTTCTTTCTTTTCTTCACTTTTCTTATTTCCCTCCGAATCAACAGTGCTCATATCAGCCAACACGACTTTTCCACTAGAATCAATCCATCGAGATTTCCTTTTCAACGAGTCAGCATAAATATCGGAACCATGAAGGCCGGCGTAAAACCAATTAAACGCCTCACTTGGTCGCCGTGCAACGAGAGCGAAGCCTTCAGTACAGATCTTTCCATTGCGACGAATATGCTGAGCGTCTAGCCACTCCGCAACCGAGTCGTATACCTTTCGTGTCTCCGGAGTTGGCTGCGCAACATAACAGAGAACAGGATCCTGATCGCGCTTGACCGTTTCGTAGACCGCGAGCTTCCAATCCTGAAGCAAACTGTATGGAACAGCTTCGAAAACCTTGTGCTTACTTATAGCCTCATCAACAAAGGTATTCCGGAGCCAATTCTCCCAAGCATCCTCATCGTCTCCTTCTGGCCAGTCCTCCGTCATCATAGTGATCACCTTGCGGTGATAAATATGAGTTTCCGGTTTACTGATCTCCCCCCAGACTCCTGAAGTGTCTCCTCCCCCTTCGTGAAGAACTTCATCCCAAGGTTTCAAAGTAACTGGCATGAAGGTGAAGGTATAAACTCCTTTTTTGAGACTTGGAATTGGAGCAGGAGTCGGAACAGCGAGGGTTCGTGGAACTGTTGCTTGACGCTATTATCAGCGGGAGAGAATGATGTGGTACCAAAACAACAGCGGAAGGATCAGGAGCGCTAGCACTTCGAATAGGGACAGAGTAAGGGGATTTGGGACCGCGTTTGGATGATGGCTTCGATCTGGACAAACCGGGATTCCTGCGATGGGAATCGAAGATCGCAAGAATGGAAGAAGTCTTCGTTGTATCCGTATCAATCTCCCCCGAAGTCGCTTCAATGGCTAATAATTAGTTTGAAGAATACAACGAAAGGAATTCTACCTGACTCAATCGCAGATTGTTCGTTCATAAAGGTGCTCAGTTTGGCCATTTGAGAGGTAGGGCATTTGCAATGATAACAAGTATCGCTCATTTCTGTATTGAAAGATGCAGTGCATCCAGGCTTTTCACAGTTCCACCAAGGGAAACCATGAGGATTATCGAAAGTGTTGGAATCGGTCATTGTAGGTAGTTTGATGGGGGAAAGGGGCGAGTGGGTGGAGTGTGAGTGGATTTGAGCTCCTTTTTTATAGGATTTTCGTGTCTGCCTATTAATGTCAAAGTCAGGGGTACAATCCCTCAGAGTGTGAATACTTTACTCCCTTTTTTTCAATGTTTATGTGATGCGCAACCACTTTACCCCCTTTTTTTGCAAGTTGTTCTTTTTAGAGACAGCGAAAATCATTCATATTCTGTAACTTGGACCATTATTCATTTATTTAAGTATGAAGTTATCACGTTTCCACACATTCGACCTCTTTTGCTGCTGTCGTCAGCTAAAAATCCTGGTCTGTGCTCTCATTATATTAATTAAGGCGTATATGTCAACAATTTCGGATGCACAAACATGCACTCAACGTCTTATTTAATGGAAATTGATCAAGAAAAGGACTGTGCGCACACATTCGCTGTGCTAATCTCCTTCATTACAGTGCATATCATTAATATTATTATTTACACTCAAGAAAATCTCGAGGAGACAATTGTTTTCATTCTGAATCGAGAGCGGAGTTCAAAAGTCCTTGATAATTAGTTTGGCAAATAAAGATCATTACCAAAGCTGAGATTCATATAAAAACCGTCATCGTTCTTGATGCAATCGATGACGTAAAAGCAGGTATTGACGCCTTGCATTTTCATCATTCACCAAGGTGCCGAACGGACTTTCCATCATCAGTTCATCAAGCTCTTCCATCGCATCGGAGTCCAAATATTCCTCAGAGTTGAATCCATTTAGTTTATGCCTCCTTATCAATTCCAGTCATGATCTATCGATTGTAATACCACAGTCCGTACCGCCATTGTGAAGCAGATAATTATCCTCTGGGGGACCACATGGAAGACGAGACAGATTGTTGTATCGCATGGGATAAGCGTTGTATTCTCTCCGATAATTATCCAACTCTTTTTGTATGACGGGCATGTATATGTAAATCAGGGCGATTTGATCATAACCATCATCAAGATCCCAAAATCCTTCTGATTCAAGCTCACGAAAGATTTCTTGCCAACGTATGAGCCACTGACTCACAAGCTGTGACCAGAAACATTCGATCTTCTGATTGTGTACTGAACGACCGTATTTCCAGCATTCATTCACGTTCCCTCCAGCACTGTGTTGATGGAAAGTTTTGTGAGCTGCGAATGCGTCCACCGTTTCTGTGCCATGATCCGATCGAATCTTTGAAGGAATAATGACTATATATTAGTAACTAAAAGGAAGGTGGAGACGATTTGGAGAAGAACAGCTTTCAGCAATCTCCTCAATTGCAGAGAGATAATGAGATAGCACAAAGCGTGGATCATTATTTGACAGACCGACACGAAGCCAGATCAAATATCGCGAATACACATCGTTGCACCCATGAATGGGGAATCCCCACCGTTTCAACTTGTCGTGGCCATCCAGAGACCATACCTCGTCTCGGCCACGACTGTGGAATATACGACGAACGAGTTTCCTGCCCTTTCGAGCTTGTAGCCCCTCAGCATCTACAACTTTCAGGCTCTCATGAACTTCTCTTCGAGTAACCCATATCCTAGAGCCCCGTAGATGATAGGTTAAGCGCCGTATACCCATCTCTCGGGCATATTGTCGCTTTTTTCGACGAATGATTCGATTTAGAAATACAGTATGAATTCGGGTTTTCCGGACCAGGTGAAGACGCAGTCGTACGTAACGGATCTGTCGCTTTCTGAAGATTAAACTGAGTTGAATACGGGTATTCTTACGAATATTGAACGTTGCATTTTTGATGAACATGACGTGCAATTACTAGATCATTTTTTGATCGCCAGAAATGCTTTTCGATCTCCTCATCAACATTGGGAAGTCGGTTGGAATGTGTTTTGTATCTCCTCATATTGTTTACTGCAAGATATCTCTGCAGAGTGCGTTCGCTGATATGGATTAGGCATATCTAAAGGACCACAAACCTGACTGATACTAGCAATTGCGTTGAAAGTTTCGAGACGATGTCCTTCACCGTAAAGCCATCCTGCCATTGCTGAACGATGAACTGATGAAAAGGAGCCAATCTCTTAAACAATTAGAAGCATAAATAGATCAACACACTCCCATTCAATTAACGTTGCTTGAATTGTCGTGATTTAATTAAGTAGAGGGCGAAAATTTTGCTCGCATGAATTTAAGTTGAAAGTGCTGTATACCCATTATTTAAGATATACAGAGCAGCTGCAATCAAAACTGAATCACGGGGTTGACATATACACATTATTTAAGACATAGAGCAGATTGACAAAATTGGGCCCAATTAAAATTCTCTATTTTTTGTCGTATTGGTCCCCTGAGGCTTCCGTACACAACCGAATCGACAAATGAGTCAACTCCGTCGCTCCCAACCAATCATGCATGCTCATGGTAAACCATTTCTGATGACCATTTAGTGTGCGATACACATGGTGACTGCCTTGCAGTAGAATGGGAGGATTTTATACACCTTCTCAAATAATGTACTTCAAAATGT
>VBAU01000212.1 GCA_005883855.1 Bacteroidota bacterium | reverse complement strand
GATTTCTTCCAGTACGGCGTTTGCATACATCTCGTTTACCTGCTGGTAATATTCCCAATCTTCAGTTCGGAATACCGGCCTTGTGTGCGCTATGTGACAAAGCGGCCAGAGACCTTCGTTGGCAAATCCATAATAATAGTGGTCCTCCTGTTCCTTTGTAAGCCAGACGCGGCGTAACGTGTATTTGTTTTCGTAGGGCGGCACCTGCACTTTGTCATTTTTGTCGACAGTTTCGCGGTCCGCATCGCCGCTTCCGGATGCTATCCACAATCCGCCACAGGCTTTTAGGATTGGCTCCATGGCCGTCACCATTCCGCTTGCGGGGACAATACATTTAATTTCCTTACCCGCGCGAACGTGCATGTATGGTTCGCGGTTTGAAACGACGACCATCATTTTGTCCTCAAGCACTTGCTTCATTTCTTCATTCAACCGTTCGGGTGTCCAAATTGCTTCAGCCGTCGTCCTGAGTTTGGCTTCTTCCTGTGCAATCGCCTTTGCCTCCTGCATTGCCTGCGCTATACCTGAAATTTCTTTGTAAAGCGGCTGGAGAAAACTGATTGGAGGCCTCTTTCCTAATTGTTCAACGTTTCCAAACCGCGCAGCTTTTATCCATTCCACCACCTTGTTGATAGGTGTGAGAACGCCCCAGCGAATGATCAAAATTGTTCCGACAGAAATAATCAAGGCCTGCAAAAACCAACGAAAAAAATTTCCGAGCCATATACTGGCGATTATATTTTTTATGTAGCCTGCATCTGTATAAAAAATCGCGGCAATTGATGGTTGATTTTCGCGTTTAATGATTCGCACATACTCATAAAACTTTTTTCCATTAGTCTTGACCATATTTCCCATTGACGAATCTGCTGACGTTGTCCGTATAATAAAATCCGAAGAGTGGCTGAGGAGCGAGCGGACTGAATCGTTTAATGAAATAACACTATCGCGGTTGTAGTAAACAGCTATGCCAACGAAGCTATACTGGTTTATCACGCTGTCGGTGATCTCATGGCGATCCACGCTGTCGCCTTTTTCCAGTTTTTTTAAATAAGTTCTGTAAAAATCTTCGGCAACGCGAACGGTCTTTGTCTGCAGTTCGCTGTTTAGTTTTTGTCGCTCAGCGGAAATCTGGAATGCCGTGAACGCCAATGCGACGATGCCCACGCCGACAATTATAGAAAGGATAAGCGCTAAGTTTATTCTCATACATTAACAACAGGACAATTAAAACTCATTAGCGGTTCGTCTTGATGGATGGACAAAGGTATTTGATATTCGTGATTGTTCATCCTTAAAGATGAATCCATTATTTTTGCCGTCCGCAGGGGAATTAGCTCAGCTGGCTAGAGCGCTTGCATGGCATGCAAGAGGTCGTCGGTTCGACTCCGATATTCTCCACACAAAAGATACACTGGTCTTTTCTTTTTTATGGGCGTCTGGAGGCAAATAGCGCAATATTTCTATTTAAGAAAACCCGATAAGCCTGAAACAAAATGGGTCGGGTACATGCATTGGATCAATCGCATTTGCTTTTTCATGTTCATTCTCTGCCTCATAATTCTCGCTATTAAACTACTTAGATAAGAATTGGATAATTGATTTAGCCGCCTTGGCTGATGCGTCACCTCCCTCACTAAGAATTCTCTTTAACTCCGCGTAATCCTTTTTTATTTGCGCAATCCGCGATTCATTCGTGAGTAATTCGTGTAATTCGTGTTTCAAATTATCCACGGTCAGTTCCTTTTGAATTAATTCCTTTACAACCGGCTTGTCCATGATAAGATTCACCATGGCGATGTATTTTACTTTGATCACTCTTTTTGCAATCTCATATGAAATAGCCGACCCCCTGTAACAAACCACCTGCGGCACATCAAATAAGGCAGTTTCCAAAGTAGCCGTTCCGGAAGTGACCAGTGCTGCTCTTGCCTGCATCAACAAATCATACGTTTGATTTTTCACAGCGCTCACATTGGAATAGCTTTTGGTGAATTGCTGATAAAATTCATCTTCAACCGAAGGCGCTTCCCCAACAATAAACTGGTACTCCGGAAAAAACCTGCTTACTTCGAGCATTACGGGAAGTTTTTTTGCAATCTCCTGTTTTCTGCTACCCGGCAGCAATGCAATAATTCCTTTATCGGAAAACCTTTCACTTTTCTCCCGATAGCGATCGGGATTTAACTTTTCACTTTCTACCACCTGCGCCAAAGGATGCCCGACATATTCCACGTCCCAATTCCACTTGTTCTTGAAATACTCTTTTTCGAAAGGAATAATGATGATCATTTTGTCGATATACTCTTTCATTTGTCTCACCCTGTTTTCTTTCCATGCCCAGACTTGTGGTGAGATGTAGTAGATCACTTTTATTCCATGTTGCTTTGACCATTTCGCTATGCGAAGATTAAAGCCAGGATAGTCGATGAGAATTACTGCATCAGGTTTGAACTGTACAATGTCTTGTTTGCAGAATTTGAGATTTTGAAGAATGGTTCCAAGGTTTTTTACAACTTCGGCGAAGCCCATGAAAGCGAGGTCGCGGTAGTGTTTGACAAGATCTCCACCGGCATCTTTCATTTTGTCGCCTCCCCAGCAACGGATGTTTGCGTTCGCATCAAGCTTTTTTAGTTCTTTAATAAGATTGCTGCCATGCAAATCACCCGAGGCTTCTCCTGCAATTATGTAATACTTCATGCGAGTCAAATATAAACACATAGGCACATAGAAACATAGGGTCACATAGATGAACACAAAATCGCCAGACAATCTATGTGTCTATGTGTTTATGTGGTGAAAAAAGCCGAATAGCGATGTGAACGATGAAAGGATTGCGACGCAACAGAAGTTCAATCAGGGCGTAAGAGCTGGTATCATAATAATATTGGCCTCAACCTTAACCTCAACCTCAACCTATTTCTTATCTTCGCCGCCATGACGGAAAAAATCCTGATCCTTGACTTCGGCTCACAATATACCCAGTTGATCGCCCGTGCCGTAAGAGAAGCCAACGTGTACTGCGAGATCATTCCTTACCACGCAACATTTGAGTTTGAAAAGGGATTGAAAGGAATTATTCTTTCAGGCTCTCCATTTTCTGTGAATGATGAAAAGGCGCCCGATGTTAATGTGCAGTCCTTCATAAAACAAGTTCCCGTATTGGGCGTTTGTTATGGCGCGCAACTCACGGCAAAACGTTTTGGTGGCAGAGTAGAAAAAAGCAATAAGCGTGAATATGGAAGAGCATTATTGAAAAAGCAAAAGAATGACGTTTTGTTGCAGGACGTGATGGAAAAAAGCCAGGTGTGGATGAGTCACGCCGACACCATTTTAGAATTGCCAAAGGGATTTGAATTATTAGCGACTACTGAGAGTATTCCCGTGGCCGCATTTAAAAAAGTTCGGCTAAACGGAAGGTCAGCTCACGACTCACGTCCCGATAGCTATCGGGACACGACTCACGACTTCCCTCTATATGGTTTGCAATTCCACCCGGAGGTGTATCACTCGATTGAAGGGAAAAAAATTCTCCATAATTTTTTGGTGAACGTTTGCGGTTGCAGCCAGGATTGGACGCCGGCACATTTCATTACTGATACCGTTGCACAGTTGAAAGAAAAAATCGGAGATCGCAGGGTCGTGATGGCCTTAAGTGGGGGAGTGGATTCGACAGTGGCGGCGACTTTAATCAACCGCGCCATTGGGGATCATTTGTATGGAATTTTTGTCGACAATGGTGTGTTGCGTAGCAATGAGTTCGAAAGTGTATTGTCAACTTATGCGCAACTTCGATTAAATGTAAAAGGTATCGATGCCAAACAGCGCTTTTATCGGGAGTTGGCTGGTAAAACGGATCCCGAAGCAAAAAGAAAAACTATTGGAAGAATTTTTATCGAGATATTCCAGGAAGAGGCCCAGCGGATCGAGGGCATCGAGCTGTTGGGGCAAGGAACGATCTATCCAGATGTGATCGAAAGCGTTTCTGTGCACGGGCCTTCTGTAACAATCAAATCGCATCACAATGTTGGAGGATTACCTGAAAAAATGCATTTGGATCTCGTAGAGCCATTGCGATTTTTATTCAAGGATGAGGTAAGAAAAGTGGGAAAAGAGTTAGGCATCCCTGAGGAGATGATCGGGAGACATCCTTTTCCGGGTCCGGGCCTCGCGATACGAATTTTAGGAGAAATCACGGAAGAAAAGGTATGGTTGTTGCAACAAGCCGACGACCTCTATATGAAAGCTTTGAAAGATCATCACCTATATGCAACGGTATGGCAGGCTGGAGCCATCCTGTTACCTGTAAAAAGCGTGGGAGTGATGGGCGATGAAAGGACATATGAATACACTGTTGCGCTTAGGGCGGTAACCAGTGTGGATGGAATGACGGCCGATTGGGCGCATTTGCCATATGATTTTTTAGCAGATGTTTCGAATTCCATCATCAATAATGTAAAAGGAATTAACCGCGTGGTCTACGACATAAGCAGCAAGCCTCCAGCTACGATTGAATGGGAGTAGTTCAATTGGCAATTAGCAATTGACAAGTGAATAACATCAACAGCAATGAAAAAACGATTTTGCGACTATCGACCCTGCGTTTTGCGTATTGTCCATTGCCTGTTGCCTATTGCGTATTGCCTATTGTCTATTACTTCGAGTGCACAAATCGCGAAACACAAGATTGCGATTTTTGCACCGCTATATCTTGATTCTGCTTTCGATGGTCAGAATAACTATCGATACGAAAAACAATTTCCAAAATTTATTAACCCGGGTCTCGAGTTTTATGAAGGTGCGCAATTAGCATTGGATACACTTGCAAAGGAAGGTGCACAAGTGGAAGCTTTTGTGTATGACACACGCTCGAAAGAATCTTTAGCTCCGCAGTTAGAGAAAATCGGAAATGACAGTGTTGAGTTGATCCTTGCTTATACGAGTCAACAGGAGAGCGTGAGTATTGCCAATGCGGCGAAGTCAAATAAAATTCCGTATATCAATGTCAATCTTCCAAACGATGCTGCTATCACAAACAATCCATATTTTGTGATGTTGAATTCGACTTTGCAAACGCATCTCGATCGGGTGTACAAATATGTGCAGAAAAATTATGCCTTAGACCCGGTCATTGTGTTTCGCAGGAAAGGACAAATGGAAGACATTATAAAGACTTCTTTTGAGGAAACTGGAAAAAGCAGCCCTTCCGTGAAAATGAAATATGTGGATCTCACCGACAGTTTTAACGTGAATCAACTCATGTCAAAACTGGACAGCAACCATCACACCGTTTGTATCGCCGGTAGTCTTAATGAGAATTTTGGAAGAAGACTATGCCAGGAACTGGCCTCCATTAGCAAACAATATCCTCTCACGCTGGTGGGTATGCCGACCTTTGACAACCTGACAAAAGACTTCACCGGCCCACAATACAAGGGACTTGAAATTGTCTACAGTACTCCCTTTTACAATCCAAGAACAGATAAGGTAAGCCAGGACATCACCAATTATTTCAACACAAAAATGTACGCACGTCCAAGCGATATGGTAATGCGCGGCTACGAGGCTACGTGGCGATTCTCAAAATTGTTGCTGGAGTATGGAAGCGAGCTTCCTTCCAATATCAATCACAAGGCGTTTAACGTTTTTCGTGAGTTGGATATACAGCCAGTAATTAATCGACAAACAACCACACTTGATTATTACGAGAACAAGAGATTGTTCTTTGTAAAATGGCAGGACGGGATCATAAAGGGGGCGAGCAGTTTGTAGAATGATGAATGATGAATGTCGAATGATGAATGATGAAGTGTGCTACTTCGATATTTGACATTCGACATTCCTTGTTCGATATTCCAATTTTCTCTCACGCGCTTTTCTTTGCATCTTCCATAAACTTCGCTAGACCAATATCGGTTAGCGGATGTTTCAACAAACCAAGAATCGACTCAAGAGGACATGTGCAAACATCTGCACCGGCTTCAGCACACTGCACAATATGATTTGGGTTACGAATGGAAGCAGCCAGCACCTGGGTTTTAAATCCTTGCAGCCTGTAAATTTTTACTATCTGCTCAATCAACTGCACTCCATTCCAGCCAGTGTCATCAATACGGCCGATAAAAGGAGAAATATATTTAGCACCGGCCTTTGCCGCCAGGATCGCCTGTCCGGCCGAAAAGCATAAGGTACAATTAACGGGAATGTCATGATCGGTGAGCCACTTAATGGCCTTAACTCCATCTTTGATCATCGGGATTTTTACAATGATATTGGAATGGATGGCCCTTAATTTTTTCCCTTCTTCAATCATTTCATTGAAAGTAACTGTTGTAACTTCTGCACTCACATCGCCATGCACCATTTCACAAATGGTTCTATAGTGCTTGAAAACAGCATCCTGGCCCTTGATACCTTCTTTAGCCATTAAACTTGGATTGGTCGTTACGCCATCCAATATTCCTAATTCGTTTGCTTCTTTGATTTGTGCAAGACTGGCTGTATCGATGAAGAACTTCATAGTTATTGCAGATTTAAAATTGCAGATTGCAAATTACCCTTTTCTCAAAGGTGCCGCTTTATTCGCAGTTATTAAAGATTGAGCAAGAATTTTTGTCAATTCCTCACCCTCCCTAATGAGTAGTTCAACCCTGGTAAAACTCACAAGCTTAATGTCAACAATTACCTCAAGCCAGAAAACACTTTCGTCAATTTCCTCGAACGCAATCGCCAGTTTTGAAGCAAAAGCCTTTTTTGTGTATCCTTTACAGGCTGAACGATAATTCGCAGCGGCGCTGAATCCGGCTCTAATAATTTGACCCTTGATGATTTTTGAGACCATGGAATTAGGGAGAGCGTCAGTAAGTTTTACAATCCGGTATGCATATTTTTTAAGTCGGCCTGTAGTTCTTGTGCCGTCATGCAAGGGAAGGTATTGCAAATTGCAAATTCTAATTGCAGATTTAGTCCCGCCTTTAACAGGAAAATATCGGCAAGAGGATTACTTT
>VBAU01000566.1:2694-4584 GCA_005883855.1 Bacteroidota bacterium | reverse complement strand
GACGCAAAAGGCATCGTGCCCCTTACGCTGTGACTGCTCGCTCCGGGCTCTCCTTATTCGCTCTAACCTTTTCTCCTCCATTTCCTTATTCGCCAGCGAAATACTTGATGCCTAAAGCATTCCGCCCCCTTGTAAGGGCACAACCCTTACGTGACTGCTTCTATTCTAAATTAGACTGCACATCGCGGTTTTTCAGTTTTTTCCCCGAGCTAGCGCTTAGACTAGTCGAATCGCAATCCTTGGTCCTACTGACCAGTCGTCCCGTCCCCAGCTGTGAAGCCGTTCCACTTTTTTTTCAGTAACGATTAAAGGATCGGTCAAGCGTCAAGCGTCAAGCATAACCCGTCAAGCGTCACCCGTCAATCCATCAAGATTACCCGTCAACGAGACACGGGCGAGCTTCTAGTGCTTGTAAGCGATAGAGGCGGAATTCGTACACGCACCCTAACTCCATCCTCGATTACCCCAGCCCTACCATCCACAGAGCAACAATCACCAGAAGACTCGTCAAGTGGATTTGTTACCCCTCCGTCGACGCTGCCTCCCCGACCAAAAATGAAGCCCCCCAAACCCAGTACCTTCGACCCCGTCGGGTCTGATCCTGAAGCCTTGGAATCCTGGCTCGATCAAATGGATTCATATTTCGTTTTGGCAGAGACAGACGAAACCGACAAGAATGAAAAGGTCCTCACCGCGTCGTTCTACCTTGCCGGGAAGGCCATGTCGTGGTATAGGACCGACAAAGCTAAACTCACCTCGTGGGAAGAGTTCAAAAAGAGGATGAAAAGCTATTTTATCCCGTCCAATTACCGTATCGTCCTCGTGCAGCAATGGGATAAGTTGGAATGGCAAAAGGGGCAAACCGTCACGCAATACTCTACCGAAATCAAATCGCTCGCCTTGAAACTCGACAAATCAGACGAAGACAAGATCCATAAACTCGTATTCAGGGGCAACCCTCGATTTATCACGCAACTGGTCACACAAATGAGTACTGCCGACACATTAGCCGCCACAGATGCAACGGTAGACAAATACGATGCCATCGAGAAGATTGCCCTCAATCTCGAGCAAGCGATTGCAATCGCTGATGCTGCCCGCCCTCCACGCCAATTTGTCCCGCGCACTCCGCCTACATCTGGTAGTCTTACTGCCTCCGGCTCCTTCAACCGTACTCCAAGGGCCTCGCCGGCCCCTGAAGGCAACTGGCGTTCCTCGACTCCGACAAATCGCTCTATTACACCTTCCTCATCGACTCGTGTCCCTGAGCATGTCCCTTACATCCCGAATTCCATCCCTTATGGTCTCTCTGAGGCGGAGTACCTCAGGTTGAGGGAAGCGAAAGCATGTTTTTATTGCAAAAAGGAGAATGTGGATCCGAGCCATAATTATAAGAGTTGCCCTAAGAGGCAAGCGAACCTGGAGAGGAAGATGAAACAAGAGGAGATGAATTTCGTTGATGAAAGCAAGATTATGGAGGCAGATATTTATCAATACGAACCGTCCGATTCTTACTCCGTTCCCACCACAACTGCCAGTCCCTCTTCTTCTCCTGTCCCTCCCATTATCGTGTCTGCTACCCTTGACAATCACGCAGTTCGTGGGCCCGCCGATAGCGGCGCATCATCCAATTTTGTATCTCCTCAAGTAGTCCAGCGAGCCAAACTCCGCATGCACCCGACGACCCCATCGCTGCTACGTCAAGCCTTGTCCAAAACTCCAGTATATATCTCCAAGCAGATCACTGCTAACGTCAAACTCGCCAATGGAATACCGATCAAGAAACCGTCGACTTTCAAGGTAGCACCTCTTGCGTCGCATGAAGTCATATTCGGAATGCCGTTCCTAGCTGAGAATAATCTGTTAATTGATCCGGTCGCTCGAAAACTT
>VBAU01000566.1:1416-2610 GCA_005883855.1 Bacteroidota bacterium | reverse complement strand
TGTCAGTGAAGAACCGCCTGAGTACAAATCACTAAACGACTTCTTCATGAAGGAATTCCCAGAAGTCTTTATATTGAAGCGTACAGGCCGATTGCCCCCTAAGGGTGGTCCTATGCATCGAATTATCCTCAAAGACGAAAAGAAACCTATCAACGGACGGCTAATACGGGTACCGGCTAAGTACTATTTCCCTATGCGACGGTTTATCAGAGAGAATGTTCGATGCGGACGGCTACGCCTTTCTACAAGCCATATATCATCGGGAACTCTCATGATCCCTCGAAAGGACCCGATTGATGATCCTCGTGTAGTTCATGATTACCGCCAACTCAATGATAACACTGTCAAAGATCACACTCCAATTCCACGTCAAGACGAGACTATCGAGATGATCGCGAGAGCAAAAGTTCGCGGAAAGCTAGATCTGCCTGAAGCATATTACCAGATTTGGATGTTTCCCGACGATATACATAAAACCGCATTTAAGACACCGTTTGGCCTGTTCGAATGGACTGTCATGCCGCAAGGCCTCTGCAATGCGCCAGCCACCTTTCAACGGTATATGAATTACGTTCTTCGGGATTACATTGGGAAGTTCTGCGCAGTTTATCTCGACGACATCGCCATATTCTCTGATTCAGTTGATGAACATAAGGAGCACGTTAGACTTATCCTTGAAGCACTCAAAGAGCATGGAATTGTAGCATCACAATCGAAATCAATATTGTTTGCAGATGAAATCGAATTTCTAGGACACAAAATCTCCTCAAAAGGGATTCAAGCCAACCCTGCGAAGCTCGATAAAATCAATAACTACCCAACTCCTCGTTCTGTCGCCGATATTAGGTCGTTCCTAGGCCTTGTAAACTATGTCGCAATGTTTGACTTTATCCCAGGTCTGGCAGATTACTCCTCCGTCCTAACCGATCTTACAAAGAAAAATGTCCCATTCATATGGAAATCTCAACATCAGCATGCATTTGAGACGATTAAACGATTGGCCCGATCAGTACGATTCCTTCAACGATTAGACTACGAGTCAGGAGATCCTGTATGGTTAGTTGCAGATGCGAGTAACAAAGCTATTGGGGGATATGTCGCGCAAGGCGAAGACTGGAAGACGGCGAAGCCAATTGGGTTTTATTCACGACAATACCGCGCAGCAGAGTTCAATTACCCTACGCATGAGCAAGA
>VBAU01000566.1:0-1368 GCA_005883855.1 Bacteroidota bacterium | reverse complement strand
CTCACTGATCACGCCCCCTTGAAGTATTGGAAGACTCAACGAGATTTATCAAAAAGACAAGCTAGATGGCTAGACTTCCTGTGCGACTTCGATTTCGATATTAAATACATTCCCGGCATAACCAATACCGCTGCCGATGCTCTGTCCCGTTACCCCTACGCTCAACGCGAAGAATTAAATGCCCTTTCGACTGTCGTTATTGATCAAACAGAACTTGAGAAAATTAAGAAAGCATACTACGAAGACGCCTTTTTCAAACCGATAATCGAACACCAGGAACGCTACCCTCAATATCAGTTACTCGATGGCCTACTTTTCGTAGAAGATGGCCGATTGTGCGTTCCGGATTGCAGAGACACTAGAACCATGTTACTACGCCAGCATCATGATAATGAAAACCACTTTGGGATCACCAAAACTCGGGCGGCCTTGACGGCACTATATTTCTGGTCTAACATTGCGAAAGACGTTGTCAACTACATTAGTTCATGCTCCACTTGTCTCAGAAATAAGTCTACAACCCAAGCACCGGCAGGATTCCTCCATTCACTACCTATTCCAAGAGATCGGTTCGCGGATATTGCAATGGACTTTGTTGGTCCTATTCCCGAATGTAGGGGATTCGATATGCTCCTGATCCTGACAGATCGATTGACAAATTATGTCCGAATCATCCCCACACGTTCTACCGCAACGGCACAAGATATAGCTCAACTTGTGTATGAATCCTGGTACCGTTTATTTGGTCTCCCTCATTCAATTGTATCTGATCGTGATAAATTGTTTACAAGCCATTTTTGGAAGGAATTACATCGTCTACTTGATATCCGCATCAAAATGTCTACTACCGCGCACCCCGAAACAGATGGATCCTCAGAACGATCGAATAAAACAGCAATTGAGGCGCTGCGCAGTTATGTTAATCGACGGCAGTCAGATTGGATGGAACACTTAATTCACGTTGAAACAGCTATGAACAATTCAGTCAACGCAACAACTAAGATGACACCGACGCAATTACTCTTCGGTACAAGCATACGTCTGTTTCCACGTTTTGGATCCCACACAATCGATACCTGTGTCCCTGCAGTCTCTGAGTTCGTCAAGCGAATCAATGAATCAGTTGCCATCGCCAAAGACAATCATTTGGCAGCGAAGACAGTGCAGGCACATTATGCGAATAAGCATAGGCGTCCTGAGCCAGACTATAAGGTAGGAGATAAGGTCATGTTAGATTCCAGGAATATCCGTCGTCGTCTTAAGCGAAACGGTCGCTCAGCCAAGTTTTATCCACGTTACCTTGGCCCATTCAAAATTATCGCAGCGAGACCGGAGTCATCGAACTATAAGTTAGAACTACGTCCTGCA
>VBAU01000211.1 GCA_005883855.1 Bacteroidota bacterium | reverse complement strand
GATTTCTCGACATACATTTCCCTCTTCCATTGTGAGGCTGCGTCAACACAGCCATCCTGCTCTGTATAAGATTTCTTCCTGCGAATTTTCCTTCAATTTTTTGTTTCAAATGTTTTTCCAGACAATTCATTTCAAAGGGAGGGATAAATTGTCCATCTGGCAATTGTGGAAGACCTTCATTTTTCCCGCTCACGCCGATAAAACGTTCTACATAATCGTACCAGGGAGCAATATCCCTGTAACGAACCGGCCAATCAATGGCAACTCCTTCTTTCTGGTTAGCTTCAAAATCGAGATCGCTCCAACGAAACGTATGTCTCGACCACAGCAACGATTTGCCACCGACCTGGTTGCCTTGTATCCACCAAAAAGGTTTTACCTGCTCGTAATGATGCTCGGTGTCTTTCACAAAAAAATGTTTATCATCCTGCCCAAAATGATATACCGTTTTTTGAATGGGATATGTTTCGAGATCTTGCTGGGCTAAGATGTTATGGTTGGGCAGTTCCCAGGGATCGAGATTTGCTGTCGGATAGTCGATCCCATGTCTTACATCACGACCCCTTTCAAGCAGTAGTGTTTTGAGACCCTTTTCCGTAAGTTCTTTGGCGGCCCATCCTCCTGAAATCCCTGAGCCGACTACTATGGCATCATACGTGTTCATAAAAAATTTTTAGGGTTCTATTCTTAACGACATAGGACCATAGGAACATAGATGTTCACATAGTTGCTATTTGTATTTCTGCGGCCCTATGTCCCTATGTGGTTCGATAGTTTTTACCAATACATTAGAAATGTTTTTGCCAACGCCTTGTCTCCTTTTTTATAAGGAATACAAGGTTTGTATTCTCCGGGCACCTTCACATAGTTCAATGCTTTCGTCATGCCTTCCTGTGATGTGAAATATCCTATCACCCCCAGTTTTTTTATAATCCTGAACCAGGCTGAATACGCATACGGTGATGGTCCTCCCGTCACCGGTCCCACCGAACTGTTTGCTCCTTCCTTGAAGGCATCTTCATCAAGCTTCTTTATTGCTTGTAGTTTTTCAGTTTTTGACAGTGATGAAAATTTTGCCCCATCGCGATCATTCATCTGTTGCAGGCCTTTTGTTATTAGCTGCTGATCATCGTGACTCATGCAATTCTTTACGACGAGGTCGATAAAATATGGAACCTGGGCTTCCATTGCACCCGGCGTGGAAGTCGCAGGCAAAAGCGCATCACTTATTTGCTGAACCAATTCGAACTGATCCTCAGAAAAAAAACCAGCTCGCAACGGTTTGCTATTTGTCTTACACGAAGAAATAAATTCACTCACGACGGCAGGAAAACTACTATAAAGAGCGATGACGCCCATTCCCTTTAGAAGATTGCGGCGATTCATAGACACAATTTATTTTCTAAATATAGTTGTTTAGGTAAAATTCAAAGCTGATTTTTGCCCGTATTGTTACCTTGTTCAAATAAAAAGTTATTTTCGACAAACCAATCTTTAATTTCAGAATCATGCAAGATAAGCACCCCACTTATGGTAACGGTAAGATTTGTTACATCGAGATGCCCGCTGTGGATGTGAAGAAATCGGCATCGTTTTACAAAGAAGTATTCGGGTGGAACGTAAGGCAACGCGGCGATGGCATTACTGCCTTTGACGACACTGTTGGTGAGGTAAGCGGCGCATGGGTCCTGAATCGAAAGCCCATGACGGAGGTTGGATTGTTGTTTTATATTATGGTTGACAACATTGAGGCCTCGATCCAAAAAGTTATTACTAACGGCGGCAAGATCGTTCAACCTGTGGGCATGGATGCTCCCGAGGTAACCGCTCGCTTCACCGATCCGGCAGGAAACATCATCGGCCTTTACCAGGAGCCTCATTCTTAAAGGTGACCTTCTCACCGTGTTCGCGAAATGAAAAGTTATCTTCAAAAAACACATGAGGAACACGACAAAGATTAAGCATCTGCTAGTGTTGTACTACCTGGACTTATCCATGGATGATGATGGTCTGATGCATCTTACAATCACCAACAAGACCACAGGCCAGCAGAAACAATTTGAATCAACCAAGTATGCTGTTGCCATTGACAGAGCATTCAGGTATATGTCCAAAGAAACCCGGAAGAGCGATTATTCGGAGACATGATTCAAGTTTCTGAAGCCGTTAACCAACGCTTTACAGAATCAGTCTAAGATGGCGTCTGTTTTGTTGTAACTTTTCAACATTCAAAACATGAGCATGAAAACCAGACCAACCTCCTGCAAATTGAGTTTATGCCTTCTTTGCCTTTTTTCCATTGTTTTTTCATCGGCGCAGAAAGCAAGCAGCGATTGTGATAGCAAGCTTTGGAATTTTGTCTGGGAACCCAGTCGTCTCCAGGTGCTCGACAAATGCAAAACAGTGACTGGTGTTATTGTAGAAAAAAATGCCGATCCTGACGGTGACGAGCATATGCTCTTGAAACTGGACGCAGGCCAGGAAGGCTTACTTGAGAAAAAGAACTACACAAAAAAGGATGGCAATCTTGTCATTGAGGCCGTGTGCATTAACAACATTACAAGAAAGGCAGCAAAAGGCATTTGCAAAGGTTACGTCAACCACGTGCATCTTCCTAAAGTCGGTGATCATGTGAGAGTAACAGGAAGTTATGTACTGGATTCACATAACGGTTGGACCGAGATCCACCCGATCGCTCAAGTGGAAAAGTTTTAATTACCACTACTTCCTTTGCGCTCGGCCCTTTTTTTCAATTCAGTCACCGGCATCGTAACCATCCTGCCAAGAGGTTTTCCATTTCTATAGGTAATGACCCGCAAGTTCGAGGCGTCCTTCGGCACAATCAATGGTTCTTTGTACCTGGGATAAAATTTATCCGGGAATGAGTTATCGAAACTATAATAAATATCCAGTCCCTCGATTTCGGTGCCCATTTCCACAACGACCTCGTTGTTTGCATTTTTCGTTGCTTTAAAAATCGGGTCATAAACACTGGTTGCATATTTTTTCTCTGCGATATCAAACCGCTCAAACTGTTTCTCCACGCGAGGCACAAAACTGTTCCAATTTCTTTTTTCCTTTGGCGACCAAACAGCTTCGGCAATGGCAAACGCTCTTGGCCAAACCATGTATCCTTCGTGTCGCATATTGTAAACTTGCTCCGTCCACAAGTTAGCCTGGCCCCCTTTAATTAATTTTGGATCCACGCCATCAGGTACGGGTTCAAATTCATACGCGGTTTTTAAGCGCAATGTCGCATATACGGGCGGTTCCATCACTGCATCACTTTGCATGTAATTCAATTCCTCCTTTGATTCCTCGCCAGCTCATCACGGCGGCATTCGGCGCCAATCCCCCTTCCAGTATTTCATCCCACCCTATCACCTTCTTGCCTTTTGACTCAATGATCTTTTCAACTCTTTTCTCAAAATAGCTTTGTACCTCTTCCTGCGTTTTTAACCCTTCCTTTTGCATTAATGATTTAATCGCGTCACTTTTTTCCCAATAATTTTTTGGACACTCATCACCTCCCACGTGTATGTACTCAAAAGGAAACAGTGCAGCGAGTTCCGTAAAAACTTTATCTAAGAATTCGTATGCCTTTTCGTTAGCAGGACAAAGTGTATTGTCAACAAGCGCAATTGGCGGTGCGCCGTGCGACCAATCCATGAAAGACTCCCCTGAGTTCACATGATAATTCACAGCTTCGGGCGTGCAGGATATTTCGGGATAAGAAGCCACAGCTGCCAGGCTATGCCCTGGAACATCAACCTCGGGCAAAATATTCACAAACCGGTCCTTTGCATACTGCACAATCTCTTTTATATCATCTTGTGTATAGAATCCCCCAAAGTTGCGAGGTTCATCCGCAGTTGGAGTGGAGAACTCTCCGAATGTTCCTGTTTTTCTTACGTTCCATGCACCTACCGATGTAAGTTTTGGCAGCGCTTTTATTTCAACCCTCCACCCCTGGTCGTCGGTCAAATGCAAATGCAAAAGATTATACTTATACTTAACCATGTCATCAATAAATTCTTTTACCTGTTCCTTTGTAAAAAAATGGCGAGATACGTCAAACATTAATCCTCGCCATCCAAAACGCGGATAGTCGATGATCTCCACTGCAGGAATGGCCCAGGAAATATTCTTTACCTGCTTTTTACTTTCAATCTCTTTTGGCAATAGCTGCAAGATGGTCTGAACACCGTAAAAGAGACCGGCGGGTTTGTTGGCGGACACAGTAACAGCGTTTGGAGTGACTGACAATTTATATCCTTCGTCGCCCAAAGCTTTGTCCGGCGAACCCGCGAGATTGAGCCGAATTACATTGCCTCCCGCCACCTTCTTCCCCACAGGAATCTTGTACCCGGCTGGTGTTGCGATCGCCTGGGAGAGGAAGACCGCAACTCTGTTTGCGTCTGCATTATTACTCGGAACCGAAATCGAAGTTTTGCTTGAAACTATGAACGATCCGGTTTTGGGAACTACAGAAACCGGCAGTGGAACAATATTGATGGAAGAAGCCGTTTGTGCAAAGAGCATCAAGCAGCTCTGAAAAAAAAGTAACGCGACGAGCAATTTTTTCATGTTTAGAATTTTGGGGCATCAAGATACGAAGATGAAATTAATCGCATGATGATTAAGATTTTTTTGTAATTGACGAAAAATGAAAATAAGTGTGCAATTAAATTTCACTAGTGCAGGTTTATCGCACGTTTCCCAAGACGCTTCAAATTAAAATTGGATTTAGTAAAATCGGTAGTTTTCTTATCTTAGGTTATGAAACGCAAAATGCTATTTGCCGCTCTCGTTATTTGTTTTCAGGTAACTGTTTGTTCAGCGAGGCTATTTGACGATCATCCCACTTTGGCAATTGGTTCTAAGGCACCGCCGTTCTCGCTAAAGGGGGTCGATGGTAAAACGTACACGCTAGCTTCATTTAACAAGTTCAACATTTTAGTGATCATATTTACGTGTAACCACTGCCCTACCGCGCAGGCTTATGAAGATCGCATCGTCCAATTGGCAAAAGATTACAAACCAAAAAACGTAGCGGTCGTAGCAATCAATCCGAACGATCCAGGAGCAATACGCCTCGACGAGCTTGGTTACACCGATCTAAGCGACACGTTTGCCGAGATGAAATTGCGGGCAGCGCGAAAGAAATTTAATTTTCCTTATTTATACGATGGAGGGACGCAGACGACGGCCAAGGCCTATGGTCCTGTTGCAACGCCGCATGTTTTTATTTTTGACAAGGAACGGAAACTTCGCTACCAGGGAAGAATCGACGACGTGGAAAAACCTACAAAAACTCCAAATACCCTTGACACACGAACCGCGTTGGACGAATTATTGCAAAACAAGGATGTCACGGTAAAAACCACCAAAGTTTTCGGTTGTTCAATAAAATGGGCAGAAAAAAAAGATTGGGTAAAGAAGGGATTTGATGATTGGGCGAAAGAACCGGTTAGCCTGGAACCGATTGACGAAGCAGGGGTCAAAGATTTGCTGAAGAACAATTCTGATAAACTCCGCCTTGTCAATATTTGGGCTACCTGGTGCGGTCCGTGTGTGGTTGAGTTTCCTGAATTCGTCGCCATGAACCACATGTACCGGGGAAGGGATTTTGAGTTTATCAGCATTTGCCTGGATGATATGGCAAAAAAAGATAAGGCCCTTAAGTTTCTCAAAGAAAAACAGGCGTCAAACAAAAACTATATTTTCAACATTGACAACAAATATGCGTTCATTGAAGCAATCAATCCCAAGTGGCAGGGCGCCCTGCCGTACACGATGATTATTGAGCCTGGAGGAAATATCATCTATGCAAAGGAGAATATTATTGATCCGGCTAAAATAAAGACGTTGATCGTGGAAGCCCCGGCGATAGGGCGATATTACTGAAGTGTGGCCGAAATTCAATGCAATGTTCTGCTTACATTTACCATCCAAAATTTTTTTTATGAAATCCTTTTCAAAACTGTTAGCTCTGTTGATCGTTCCTGCAATTTTCTTTTCTTTCAAAAGTTTACCAGACAAGGCCAACTTTTCGGGTGAGTGGAAGTTAAATGAAGGCAAAAGCGATTTAGGGCAATTTGCCCAGTTTGCACCGCGCACGATAAAAGTCAATCAAACAGCGGACTCTATCACGATAACGAAAACAGCCCCATCGTTCAATGGCGACGATGTGACGTTAACTGAAACTTTGCCCTTTGATGGCAAGGAAGTAGAATCAACCATATTCGGAAGTTCAAAAAGAAAAGCATCGGCAAAATGGTCGGATGATGGACAAACGCTTACCATCACGTTCAACATCATGTTCGATTTTAATGGCCAACAGACCGAAGTAAAAGGAACGGAGACCTGGACACTGGGTGATGGTGGAAAGACACTAATATCGCAAAACAACTCCTCTTCATCTTTCGGCGATATAGCGGCCAAGGGTGTCTATGAAAAATAATTGTTTTAAATCGATGAATCCGCCCGTCCTTACTTTGGGGCGGATCTTTTTTTATTCCCCCGAAGCAACACTCTGGCTTAGCCGGATAATAAAATAGCTGACCGGTAAACACCAGTGAAAAAGGTTTATTAGCAAGATCAAATGGAAATGACCGTTATATGCCTTTGCTCAATATGATAAACAGCACAACTACTCCTGTAATCAGGAACACCGATGTGATAATAAGTGCCGCCTGTACGTTCTCATTTTTTAACGACGTGTAAAATTTTTTCATGTGGTGAGTTTTTCGTTAATAATGGGATTTCACGCTCTAAGGATGCGGACTGTAAAAATCGGAGTTTTTTATAGGGAGGAGATATCACAAAGCTATGCAATTATTTTGCTCGCGCAAATAGGCGGCTTATGGTTTTGTTGTGAATCGAAGTTGGGTCTGAATAGTTTGTTGACAACACATCGCGGGTCGCCGCTGCGAAGGGAGAATTGGCTTAATGCCGTTACTTTTTTACGATCAAATTGCCGTCTTTGTTGATGATAACGGTGCTGGTTGTTGAATACTTCAGGGTCTCGACGTTATCCAGATTATATCCGTGCTTAAATCTCTCTCCTTTCTCATCTTTTACAAGGTATTTCTCTTTTGCTTTTTGAACATGGTCGATCGATCGAATGGTCCGGTTAAGGCTGTCATGTTTGTAAATGGTGTAGGCATACGTAGGCAAGGAAAAATCTGCGTCACATATGTTGCCAATCTTGGCTCTTTTGAAATCCCGTCGGTTTCTTTGCGTGGCAACAAATGTTATTTGACAGACGCCGTCATTCACTTCATAGACACAATAGGAGGTAGTGTCTGATAACTTTTTAAAAAAGATTATTACCGGAACTGCGCGATTACGGAACTCGGTGCTATGCACTTCATACAAGTTCTTCGTCCAAATTGGAACGGTGTCTTTGGCTGGTCCTACGCCTGGTGCGTTTGTGAAAGGTATTATTGTGGCCGATTTCTGGAAGGAGTTAAGAAATAGGAACGACAGGAATAAAACAGTTATGAGGATTGGAAGTTTCATCAATCGCCTCCTGTATAAATTTATGTTATTGCCGAGAATTTTGAAAATCGGTTTACGAGTAATGCTAAGCGTGGCGCGATGGGTCGCCGACTTTTGTGAATGTAATGCTTTAACCACACCTCTTAGGAAAAGGTTATACGTGACCACTTTTACAGCTTATCCAACTCTTGCAGTTTGCCGAACCTTATAGGTTCACCCAACACCTTATAGGCTCACCCAGCACCTTATAGGTTCACCCAACACCTTGTAGGTTCACGGACACCTTATAGATTCACCCCCACCTTATAGGTTCACCGAACACCTTATAGGTTCACCCAACACCTTATAGGTTCGAATGCACAATGCATCGTCAATCTAAGACTTCAGTTCCCGAATATAGACCGCACTATCTTTAAACTTGTCGAAGGCCATCTCCACAAAGAAATTCTTAACCCCGCCCGTCTGTGCTGCCGCAAAGAAATCCTTCCAGTCAATTACGCCCTGGCCGATAGGTACCTCTTTTTTATCCGCGGTCCAGTCTGATAAATGAGAAGATATGAATCTTCCCGGGTATTTTCGGAAATACGTTGATGCCTTATAGCCGAGATTAATTACCTCTGTCTGGAACTGCATCTTAACCAGGTCGCCGTTCAGACGGCTCATCAGTGCATCGTATATCAACTGGCCATCACCCATAGCGAATTCACCTTCGTGATTATGAAACCCAGCCTGCATGCCTGCAGTTTTTATTTTCTCCGCGGCTTTATTTAGTTTATCGGCGTCGTTCTGGAAGTCGCTGACCGTCGCAGTTTTCGGAAGACCGAAACTAGAGCAAACCATTTGGGTAAGGCCGAGATCATGCGCAAACTGAATGCGATCATCCAGGTCGTTCGTCAGCTCATTCAAACCAAAATGACAACTTGGACAATTTAGACCTGCATCGGTGATAGTCTTGCGCATGTCTGAGGTCTTCATATTTACCAGTGATCCAAAACCACTATCGGAATAACCTTTGGGAGAACACATCTCCACAAGCTGGTACCCCTGGCCACTCATCAGCTTTAACGTACCAGGAAAATCCTTGGAGAGCATGTCCCTAACAGACCACGACTGAAATCCGATTGGAATGTTGCTAAATTTGGCCGCACTGACTAGCCAAGGTGTTTGCGATAAAGCAAATGCACCCAATCCCACAGTCGCCTTGCCAATAAATTGTCGGCGATTTAATTTTCTCATACATTTAAGATTTATGTCGTTTGAAATTAATTTCCAGCCGAACAAGTCATGCTTTAATGCAAAGTTCATCGTACCGTGCTTAGTCGCTAAAGCCCATTTTCTTTTTTATCAAGCACGCGTTTTCTTTGGTCGTAAGTTTTTCAAGCAACAAGAAGGCGACATTCATTGCTGTCGATGGGTTCCATGATGTAATAACGTTGCCGTCCAATACGATTGGTTCGTGCACAACATCAACGCCCATGCCTTTCAATGCTTCCTGGCGGAGAGGATTCTGATTATAGGTGGTTCCTTTCTTACCGGCTAAGATGCCTGTTTTTGCAACTGGCAATGCGCCGGTACAAATTGAAGCAATAATTTTTTTTCTTTGATAAAAAGAACTAATTATTTCTGAAAACCTGGGATGGTAACCATCGTCGTAGAAATGATATTCCTCAAAACCGCCGGGAATGGCGAGCGCATCGAATTCGTCGGGGTTCACTTCATCAACAATGAAGTCTACAACCACCGTTTGATTAAAGGTACTTCTTACTTGTTTTTTTAATCCGCAGGTAAATAACTCCGTTTGGCCATTGCCCGATGCCAGATTCCAACCGATAACATCGATAAATACACTGGCCTCGTACATTTCAAATCCCTCCGCTAATAACAATAAAACCTTCTTCATAAAAGGAAGTTAAAGCAACAGCCAACTTCGCAACCTAAATGTATTGAATTAAGTTTTCACCAGGTTCCAAAAGCTAATTTTTCTTCTTGTTTTAAACCCGAGAGTTTGATACAACCGGATAGCGCCAACGTTTTTTTCGGCAACATGTAGATAAGGAATTCTATTTTGATCGAAAATCTTGTTCACTGTGAAAGCCACCAATTGCCTGGCATAGCCTTTTCCCGTATGAAGTGGATGAGTAACAACAGCGCTGACTTCAGTAAAGTGGTTCATCTTCATTCGTTCTCCCGAAACGGCTATAGGCGTATCATTTTGAAATATGCCATAGTAATCACCCATCATTACAGTCTTCCTCTTAAAGTAACCCGGTTGGACAAAATTGACAAGATCAAATAACTGGTCATTGAATTCGTCATTTAATCTTATGATCGGTACTGTAAAGTTTAAGTCAACTTTATTCTCAATAATCATTTGAAGACATACCAGTTCGCTCTTTAAAACAATTTCATTCGAGGATAAGGGCTTTTTTCCAACGATAAAAAAATTATCTGCCAGCTTCGCATATTCATCAATTTCAGCAAACATATCGCCATCAACATCGAAAGCGCCAAAGGGGCAATGATCGGGTGTATAGAATTTTAGATGCTCGTAGACAATTGAAAATTTTTTGTGGGTTTCGGACAAAGACTGCCACACCGGGTTATCCAGATT
>VBAU01000562.1:550-4762 GCA_005883855.1 Bacteroidota bacterium | reverse complement strand
TGTCTAAGATTGACGAAGTGATTCTTGTCGGTGGCGCGACTCGCATGCCCAAGGTACAGGAGCTGGTAGAAAAATTCTTTGGAAGAAAACCGCATAAAGGTGTCAACGCGGATGAAGTGGTTGCCGTTGGTGCGGCTATACAGGGTGCTGTCTTAACTGGTGAAGTAAAGGATGTCTTGTTGCTGGACGTAACTCCGCTTAGCCTGGGCATCGAAACCCTTGGTGGGGTGATGACTACCCTGATCCCAAGCAACACTACGATCCCGACAAAGAAATCGGAAACTTTCTCAACCGCCAGCGACAATCAGCCCGGTGTGCAAATTCATGTCCTTCAGGGTGAGCGTCCCATGTCCAAGGACAATAAGAGCCTTGGAATTTTCAATTTGGATGGAATTCCACCGGCTCGGCGCGGTATTCCACAGATCGAAGTGACGAAGTGACGTTCGATATTGACGCGAATGGCATTTTGCATGTAACTGCAAAAGACAAGGGCACCAGTAAGGAACAAAAGATAAGAATAGAAGCCGGTAGCGGGTTGACTAAAGACGAAATTGAAAGGATGAAGAATGACGCGAAGGCGAATGAAGCAACCGACAAGGCAGAAAAAGAAAAAGTAGAAAAACTGAATACCGCGGATGCTTTGGTGTTCCAAACTGAAAAGCAGTTGAAAGAATATGGAGATAAAATTCCAGCCGATAAAAAAACCGTGATCGAAAATGCGGCCGAACAATTGAAAGAGGCACACAAGAAACAAGATATTGCGGCTATCGATGAAGCGATGACATCACTGAACAATGCGTGGACTGCAGCGAGCGAAGAAATTTATAAAGCCTCACAGCAGGCAGGAGCCGGCGCTCAACAGGAACAGCCAGGAAATGGCGCGGAACAGCAGCAGCAGGGGACAGGTAATGAAAATGTGCAGGATGTGCCTTATGAAGAGGTGAAATAGTATCAAGGATTGCATGGATTTGAATTCCAAGAAGTAAATCTCAATCATATTAAGCCTTTACAGAAATGTAGGAGGCTTTTTTTTATCACGGATTGCGCAGATTAAAATTGCGGATTTTGCGATTAAAGAATTTGAAATGATAAAGAGACCCTCAGTCACCGCGTCATTTGGAAAAATCCACCTTTCGCTAAGCGATACCTACCGTTCGATAAGTTATAATTGAAACCAGGGATCAGCTCGCTTATTTTTGAATTGCGGTTAACCAATTGGGTTCTTGGACTAATAAAATTTGTATAATGAAGGTTTTTTGAAAACGGGCTTTGTCTAAGGCTCGTTTTTATTTTGCGGAGGGCGTCCGTAGGCTTTTTCGAATGTCAGCACAACTTCTTTTCGAGCACAATAAATTCCAACTGTTGGCGTGCTTTTCCAAACCGGTCATTTTCCAGAAATGGTTTTGTTTCTCCATTTTTTTTGTATCCATGTCGTTCATACCATTGGATCAATTCATGTCGTAAGCTGATAACCGTCATAACAATAGATTGGCAGCCTTGTTGACCGGCAATTTTTTCAGCAGCATTCAATAATTTTTTACCAATGCCTTGTGCTTGCGTGGCTGGCGACACACCCAACATACCCGGGTAAAGAGCGTCTCCCTGTTTCTCGAGGTATACGCATCCGGTGATATGATCACGAGAGACAAATTTTAATATCACAGCATTCGGATTTTTTAATAACTGGGATAAAGAGTGCGCATCCGTTCGCAGGTCTCCGTCCAAAAGATCGGCTTCCGTCGTCCAGCCTTTGCGTCCCTGTACGCAGAATTCACTAACATCACCAATTCAGGAATATCATCAAAATCAGCTGTGCTTATCATAGACTAAAAGTAAAGTGAAAAGAAAGCGGGAGATGAGTAATATCAATTTTTTTTGTTTAAAAGCACGACCTTAGTTGGAAATTCATTGCTATGCCGACAGTCAAAGATATTCTTAGAACCAAACAGAAAAGTTTTAATCATATTGAGTCCGATGCGCTTGTTATTGACGCGATCAATTTAATGAACTCTGTCAATCTTAGTTACGTGGTTGTAATGGATGCCGATGAATATAAGGGAATATTTTCGGAACGCGATTATACCCGCAATGTGATCTTGAAAGGACGAGCCAGCAATTCGACCATGGTCAAAGATGCGATGACAACGGATCTTCCCATCGTAACATTGGGTGACACCGTTGAATATTGTATGAACCTTATGAATGCACACAAAGCCCGTTACCTGCTTGCATATGAGGGTCGTCAATTTGCCGGTGTTGTGACCATTCATGATTTGCTCCGACAGGTGATTGACAATAAACAAGAAATCTTTGATAATTCGGCCGCAAGGACACTGATCGATAATGATGAAAGTGGCCGCATTTATTAATGATGTTTGAAGTACTGAATGTCCTTTTCATGCATGCTTCTGTGCTGCATCCAATGAATCAAACGTTCCCAGGTTTCTTCGTTTATTTGTTTTTGGATTCATCTTTCTCGAATACAATCGATACTTACCGGATTTTAATTTACGTATCATAGTAATTGGCTTTGACTAAATCGAAACAATGAACATGCCATACCCGTCACATTAAAATCTTAAAAATGTTTGAGGAAAAAGGCATAATTCTAGCGGCTCGTTGTTAAAGCCGTGATATGAAAAATCTTTCATTGCTGATCCTTCTTATCATTTCCTTTATACTATTTCTTGTCGGTGTTTCGATCCCTGGAACAGAAACGCCATTACATGTAATTTTTGTTGGTACCGGCACGGCCCTCGGTTTTATTTTTTATGCACTCACATTCAAGCAGGTCATTAAAACATCATCACTGAGCCCGGGCAGGCGAATATTTTGGATAGTGGCAATTGTATGCCTCCCGATGATCGGCAATTTGATTTATATAATCATCCATGATGCAGATGTGCGCAAACAAATTCCTAAACCTGAGATTTAAAAAGCAGGACACGATGAAAAAAGAGAAAAAAACAAACGATGACAAAAACCATCCTTCGAGCTCAGAACACCAGCGGAACCGCGATCAACGGCTAGATAAGGCACCCGGTAGAGAGAGGGGCAAGGGTGAAAAGGTCAAGCCCGAAGATTTAAAAGGGAAGAACATTGATGCCGATCCGTCGCAGGAAAGTGGCAGACCCGGATGATGTGAGAGATGAGATGTAAAACGTCAAACGTGACATGGATGGATGCACTTTTCACCTTTCACTTTTCATGTTTCACCCGCCGTAGGCAACTTTACGAGGAACAAAGAATTTTATCAGCACCATTCCTGCGATAAAACCTCCGAGGTGTGCTGCATAAGCAACATCTCCTGCATCCGAGCCACCCAGCATACCTAGTCCATTGATAAGTTGAAACAATATCCAAATGCCGATCGCCCAAAAGGCCGACACATGCGTTATAAAACGTATAAAAAGCATGGTCACCCTTCGTCGGGGGAATAATAAAATGTATGCTCCCAGTACGCCCGAAATGGCGCCAGAAGCGCCAAGACTTGGAATGAGCGGATTTTGACCCAGAAGTTTGGTCGCAAATACGTGACTGAGTGAAGCAATAATTCCACAGAGTAAGTAAAAGAACAAGTATCGTCTGTGTCCTATTGCGTTTTCAATGTTGTCACCAAATATCCACAGATAGAGCATGTTGCCGGCAATATGAGCTATGCCACCATGCATGAACATAGATGTGAGCAGAGTAATATAGACAGGAGATGGAGTGGGTCCAAGGCCGGGAATGGTAACATGTTGTCCCGTGTACGGATCAGTTAGCACCTTGGCGTCGGTAACTACATCTCTGCCGGTTAGAATTTCTGCAGGGACCGTTGCGTACGAATAGGTAAAAACGTTATCACCACTCATGCCCTGTAAAAACAAAAACACAAGTACATTCAATGCAATGATGAGGTAGTTAACGTATGGAGTTATTGTCCGGTCTGAGTTATCATCGCCAATGGGGAACATGCGAGCAATTTAAAAAGATAGTTATATTAAAATTTATGCCATTAATCATCGCACGTACAAAAGTTTCAGGGATAACCAATCGGTTCCAGTTCCAGGACCTGGTGCAGGTGATGAAGCAGGTGTTTAATGTAATCCTGTGCCAGCCATTGAACCGTATGCAAGTCCTCTGTCTGAATTTTTCGTCCCGCCATTTCGGGCGAAATATTCCTTAAAAGGTGGCACATATGCTTATTCACCAGGTACCATAAACTAATCA
>VBAU01000562.1:0-464 GCA_005883855.1 Bacteroidota bacterium | reverse complement strand
TGAGCGGAGTCTACAACGTGTCCCAATATTTCTTTCTTGCTCCATTTAGTCGGTGATGGTTTGTACAGAAATTTAGCTTCCGGAATAAATTGCAGCGCTGATAAATGCTGATCGATGATTCTGTCCAGCTCCTGGGCAATCGATTCCAAACCGGGGTTATCGTTTTTCATACGCTGTATTTAGATTGTTTGGCATGATGTTCTCAATGGTCCTCTTGCAGACCGCCGGCATAAAAATCATGTTCAAACAATGGTTTGTTTTCATTTATTAAATATATTTAAACTTAAATTTTGAAATCAATGAAATGAGTCATGAAATTTTCACGGCAACGTTTGGTCAGGCCGAGGAAACTTTAGGGCGAATTGCATTTGAACTTTTTAAAAATAAAAAACATACAGATGAAAAAAATCCTTATCATGGCGGGCGTAGTCGCAGGAATTAGTATGCTTTCCAACTGTCACAGC
>VBAU01000210.1:5578-14788 GCA_005883855.1 Bacteroidota bacterium | reverse complement strand
AACCAAGTCGGCTTTTCTCATATTTGGTTGGTTTTACTCAACAATTTATGATAAAATTCCATGACTGTCAATAGAATAGATAGAAAAAATTTTCTGACTAAATTAGCCGAGCGCCTATTATACCTAATAAACCCAAATTTCAAGTGTCGATGAGGAAAAAACCGCCTCACTGGTTTTCACAAATCCTGATCAAGTGGGATAAAGAAAACAATGATCGGCTGATGCCCTGGAAGGGTGAAAAAGACCCTTACAAGGTTTGGCTAAGCGAAGTGATTTTACAGCAAACAAGAGTTGACCAGGGAATAAAATACTACGAGAGTTTTATTGCGGCCTTTCCGAATGTTCATGCTCTTGCAAATGCGCCGGAACAAATAATTTACAAGCTCTGGGAAGGGCTCGGATACTATAGGCGGTGTCGCAACCTTATTGACACGGCCCGCCACATCGTGACCCACCTAAATGGAGAGTTTCCTGGTCGATATGAAGAAATAAGAAAACTAAAGGGAATTGGGCCATATACCGCTGCAGCCATTGCATCATTTGTTTTTAATGAGCCGCGTGCAGTTGTAGATGGGAATGTCTTTAGAGTATTATCAAGAATTTTTGCCTTTCACACACCCATTGACTCTGTCGAAGGAAGAAGAGTCTTCACTCAATTAGCCAATGAACTGATCCCTAAGCAAGAGCCCGCATTGTTCAACCAGGCGATAATGGATTTTGGAGCGATTGTTTGTAAACCTGTGCCAAAATGCAAGCTGTGCCCGTTCTGCAGACATTGTAAGGCATTACAGAATGACGACGTCTTACAATTGCCGGTAAAGACTAAGAAAATAACGGTACGAAAAAGATGGTTTAATTATATAGTAATGGAATACCGCGGAAAAATCGCCATCCGGCAAAGAAGAGGAAAAGACATATGGCACAACTTATTTGAATTTTTATTGATCGAATCTCGTCCCCGGATGAGCACGGATGCGGTATTAAAACAGATAAAAAAGGAAGGTTGGCTTGGGCAAAATGGTTTTGAGGTAAAATCTGTGTCAACAATTTTTTCTCAGCAACTTTCTCATCAACGAATTGAAGGAAGATTCATCAGGCTGAAACTTCATCGCAAACATAGGCTTTCCAATGATGTGTTGTGGATTAGGAAATGTGACATCAAACAGTTTCCATTTCCAAAGTTTGTTAATCAATATTTGGAACAAGAGCACAGCCTGCATTAATTAGGGATGTCTTCTAAAAAAATTTAATTTTCCATCTAAAAAATTTAATTTTAGAGAGCATTAACCCCTAGATGAATTTATAACCGAAAAAGATAATTGTATGAGAGGCGTAAACAGAGTAATGCTCATTGGCAATCTGGGAAAAGATCCGGATGTACAATTTCTGGAAGGAAACATTGGAGTAGCAAAATTTCCCTTGGCTACAACAGAAACATTTAAAGATCGTTCCGGGAAACTAGTTTCACAAACAGAGTGGCACACAGTGGTACTGTGGCGCGGCTTAGCTGAATTAGCCCAAAAGTACTTACATAAAGGGAGCCTTGTGTATATTGAAGGGCGCTTGCGGACCCGAAGTTGGGAAGACAAAGAAGGAAATCGCAAATTTGCGACGGAGGTAGTAGGCGATAACCTCATCATGCTTGATAAAAGAACAGATAGTGGATCAACGTCAGTGCCGGCGGATCACAGCAGTGTCGAAGGCGTGAGCAATACGGAAGCCCCCCCTGAAACAGGTGGCGACTTACCTTTTTAAGGTTAAAGTTTTAAACTATAAATTTGCGAAATAACTGATTGCAGGCAGGCCTTATGACCTGCCTTTCTGATTAGATTGTTCATTTAAACCAAATTCCTTGGATAGCCCTTCGGCCATTTCAGATTTTTCAGATTATCTTCTTTTCATTTTTCTCGCAGCCACTCCGCAGGGAACAACCTTTTTGAGCATCGCTTTACTCGCTTTGTTACTCCTCAGTTTCGTTGTATCGGGCGCTGAGGTGGCCCTATTTTCATTAAACAGTAAAGACGTGAATATGCTTAAGACCAAGCAACATGTGGCTGCCAAACGAATCACAGAACTGCTTGAAGAGCCTAAGGAAGTGTTCACATCTATGCTCATTGCGGGCACCTTCACGAACATCTGTATTATCGTGCTGGCAAATTTTTTATTCAACCAATATCTTCCCTATGGACAAATAAAACTGGTTGGCGGCGAATTTGACTTTGTCATAGAAGTGCTGGCGCGGGTTATTGCCATCGCGTTTGTCATCGTTTTCTTTGGAAAGATTTTGCCAAAAGTTTGGGCTACTCAAAACAACATTCGCTTCGCCTATGGTTCCGTTTTTATCATTGAAGCTTTGCATCTATTGCTACGTCGCATTAGTCGTTGGATGGTTTCCGTGGCTGATGGGCTGGGACACAGGTTAGGTGCGAATCGTATTCAAACGTCGGGCATACAGGAATTAGATAAATCCGATGAAATAACGGTTGAGGAGAAAAATATCCTACTCGGTATCGAAAAGTTCGGGAACATTTCTGTAAAGCAAATTATGCGTTCCAGACTCGATGTAAATGGCATTGATTATAATGTGCCGTTTTCTGAGCTGGTCAAAAAAATTGAAGAGCTTCATTACTCGCGACTACCCGTTTACAAAAATAACCTTGATGAAATGGTGGGAATCTTGAACACCAAGGATATTATTCCGCACCTCAATCAAACTTCTGAATTCGACTGGCATCCGTTGATGAGGCAGCCATACTTTGTGCCTGAATCCAAATTGATTGAAGATCTGCTCAGGGATTTCCAAAGCAAACATATTCATTTTGCCGTGGTAGTCGATGAGTTTGGGGGAACCAGTGGCATTGTCACACTTGAAGACATCCTGGAAGAGATAATCGGCGACATCAAGGACGAGTTTGACGAAGAGGAAATCGGCAACCGCAAGCTTGATGAATTCAATTATGTTTTTGTTGGAAAAACGATGATACATGATATGTGCCGTGCAATGAAACTCTCGCGGGATACGTTTGATAGAGTCAAAGGAGACAGCGAGTCCCTGGGTGGACTTGTGCTGGAGCTAGCCGGAGAGTTTCCAAAGATTAATGATGTAATCGCTTGCGGCGACTTTGATTTTACCGTGCTTGAAGTTGACAAGAATCGTATTCTCATGGTAAAGGTGACGATCAAAAATCAATTGGAGGAATAGATGAGTCACTTGTTGAAAAGCTTATCTCTTATTTGTTTGATTGTTTTGTTTGGATGCAACAGTGACTATACAGTCGGGAAGAAAAGAGGCTACTTTAAAATCGAATTTCCGGAAAAATCTTACCGACAATTTGATCAACCTGGTTATCCATACAGCTTTGAATACCCCACCTACTCTAACATCATAAAGGACACCGCTTTCTTTGAAAGCAAGCCGGAGAATCCGTGGTGGATCAACATCGACTTTCCTCAGTTCGCAGCAAGGGTTTACATAAGCTATAAGGAAATTGGAAAAAATAAATTTGATTCGCTCGTTAATGACGCTTTTAAAATGTCATACAAGCAGCATACCTATAAAGCTTCGGCTATCGAAGATTCTGAAATCGTAACGCCAAATGAAATTCATGGCATGTATTTCACCCTGATGGGGAATACGGCCACGGCTAACCAATTTTTTCTAACCGACTCTACAAAACACTTTATGAGAGGAGCATTGTATTTTGCTGCTACTCCTAATGAAGATTCCATCGGCATTGTAAATGATTTCTTGAAAAAAGATCTTTTTCATCTCATCAATTCGCTAAGGTGGAAATAGAAACTTTTCAAAGAAACCCAGAAGAATTACCGAACGATGCAGTGAGTGACACAACGGAAGATCATAAGAAATTCTGAAGCTGGTACTATAAACAACGTTTTCAAAATCTAGCGAATTCTACTTTAATATCATTTCGCGCGTTGAAACATTCCAACCAGAAGTTACCAGCACTGGTTGACCATCTCCGATTTTCTCCGCAGGACAACTTACCCTTACTGTAACACTTTCATGTGGCATCAGGGAAAAATAGTTTTTCTCCCAAAAGCAAGGTCTTAATTCTTCGCAGTTAAGTGTTAGTTGTGGGTTGATGAAAAAAGCTAGTTGATCTGATGAATTGTTGAACTGGAGTTGATACGCATAGTTGCCTTTCACCTTGGACAAACCAACTAACTTGACTTGAATTTCTGCTTTTTTCATTCGGGATATCGAAGTATAGTTGTGCGTAGCTTGCATCCAGTAGACATTTTGCGATACCGTTTTCCCATCAGCATCTGTTAAATGAAGAATGACGAACACAACTCCTGTTTCTTTGGCTAACGGCGATCCCAAGTACAGCACTTTAGTTGTAGCTGGCCCTTTCAAGTTTATTCTTGCCCTGTCATGAAAGCGAGATTTACCGTTTATGTCCAGCACATCCACGACGACCGTCAAATTGGATTGTGGTTGATAGCTTCGATTAACGACGGCAACCATGGAATCGTCGAGATTGAGTTGTACATGCAAGGGTTCACAAGCCCGTTGCATGAAATAGTATCCAGAATTAGGTTGCAGATACCAATCGTAGACCTGCCAGGCTACGCTGGGAAAGGCCGCATTCAGTTTCCAAAGCATCACACCCCCGGTTTCATTTAGTTTATGACCCGCCGCTTCAAAAATGGCACGATAACCATCGGCATTTACCAATTGCATTTTGTCACAAAAGTCTTTCATGCTGGTCGGTTCGCCGAAACGATCTTTCATTGCCTTGTAATAAGTTTCATAATGACCATTTCCAGAGCAGGCATCATGGTAGCCCCACGTATTGTTGAGCGGGTACGGCAATGACGTATCTGGAACTAAATTGGAAATAATTTTTGACAGTGATGAGTACGGTGGTTGAGAGGGAATCCCAGTTTCATCCTTAAACACCCAATCTTTTCCGGCATTTGCCAATTTATAATACTGTGCAGCGTCCTGCCATGAATATGGGCCGCCACTATACACACCGGATAACTGATCATCGGGCCAGGACCCTTTCCACCCCTCAGGCAGCCTGGCGAAACCCGAAGAGCTCGGAATAAATGGTCTTGTCCCATCAAGGTCAGCTACGTTATTGCGCATTGCATTGTACAACTCCTCGCGCGCATGTCCTTCGTTACCTCCTGTCCACAGCAGCAAACTCGGATGATTGCGGATGCGAAGAATGGTGCTGATTATGTTGCGTACATAAATATCACCGCGAGGTGGATATTCTTTCGAGCCATTAAATTCGCCGTGCGTGTCGCCGGTTACCCAAAAGTCCTGCCACACCATTAACCCGTAACGGTCCGCTGATTCATAAAAATCGTCAGTTTCTCCAATGCCGCCTCCCCAAATACGGACAAGATTTACATTCGCGTTTCTACACAATCGCAGTTCATAGTCATTCCTCAGCGAGTCGCGATTCAACATCATGTCCGGCACCCATGCGCCCCCCACAAGATGTACTCTCCTTCCATTCACGTAAAAATCACGACGCAGCCATCCATTGACATTTGTGGTTTGTGAACTCACAGTCCGGATTCCGAACAAAAAAGAAGTATCATCACTGACGTCGTTACCTGTCACATACTGAATTCGCATGCGATACAGATCGGGATTGCCATATCCATTTGGCCACCACAGATGAGGTTTACTGAATACAAATTTTTTTATCTCGTCGCTGGAAAGAGAGATACTCTTTGAACTGCTCGCAGCGACTGAAACGTTTTGTTCAACAACCAGCGAAGGCCCGTGAAATGTTTCGGGCGTCACCGTAATCCTTAGTTTTCCATTTGCTACTTCACTCCCATTGTTATTTACCGAAAGAGTCAACTTCAGCCTTGCCGTACTCGTATCAGGCAAATTTGGCAAATCCGTGACCAGGTGCGGCTGTTGTATGATGACCTGCCCCGACATGCGCAGATAAACAGGTTGCCAAATACCGATGTTTCTATCATGTACTTCAGGTATCCAGTCCCACCCCGCAGAACACAGCATCGTAATATTCTTGCCGATGTCGCCGTTAGCGCCACCGTTTGCATAAAAATCTCCAAGTGCGGTGAGTTGCGGATGCGCCGGCAAGCCAGGAAAATCGAGCGGATAAATTTTTACCGCCAGGGCATTTTCTTGACCGCCTTTGATTATGCCACTCACATTGAAACTATATTCTGCAAACATCCCCGCCGTTTGTGACGAATCGGCCACTTGTTTCCCGTTTAACCAAACATCCGCCCTGTAGTTGATGCCCTTAAGAATGAGCTGAAAAAGTTTTCCATTGTCCGAGGCGGGGACACTAAATGTCGTCCTGTACCAATAAGGTTTCTTCCATGGATTGGGCTCATTCGGTAAGTAACTATATTGTTCAAGGTGGTACTGATGATTAAAAGAATCTGATGCGTCAGGTATCAGCATATTATTCATTCCAACGTAAGGATCAGGGTAGACCTTATTAGCGACCAGGCCTGTAAGAACGGTGCACGGAACCTTTACAGGGAACCAATAATTCGGCGATGAATAACTTGTGGTGGATAGGGTCGAACCATCATCCTTAATTACCGCGGACGATTGCAAATCAAAATTTATAAGCTGAATTTGCCGGACAGAACTTTGACAAAGTCCAATTAAGTTAGCAAGGCACAAAAAAATAGTCATCTGAAAAGAGCTCTTCATGCTGGCAAGTTTTTACATATAAATGTAAGATAGATTTAAACTAAGTTCCTGATGCGGCGCTGCACAATAAAAACTATTTTTGCGCAAACTTTTTACTGTGATCGTAATTGACAAAGTTTTGGTGAGTGATGATGTTGTAGCGAAACAATTTGTATGCGATCTCGCAAAATGCAAAGGAGGATGTTGCGAGGATGGCGATGCCGGTGCTCCACTTGACGAAGCGGAACTCGATATCATCATTGAGCTGTATGAAAAAATAAAACCCTATTTGTCCGCACCGGCCGTTGCTGAGATTGAAAAGAAGGGCAAATATGTTTATCACAGGGAATATGTGTCTATGGTATTCGGGGGCGGGATGGCATTATCAAATGTGCATTTGAACAAGCTTACACCGACGGCAACATCACCTGGAAGAAACCGGTCAGTTGCCACTTGTTTCCAATCATCACTAAGAAAGGGAAGAATGGAAATTATGATAAGATGAATTACGAGCCACGAGAAAAACTTTGTAACCCGGCCTGCTCGCTCGGGAAGAAACTGCAAGTACCCACCTACCAATTTTTGAAGGAAGCCGTGATTCGGAAATACGGCGAAGAATTTTACAAGGCGTTGGACGCAGTCGCAAATAAGAAACAGAAACGTGTCAATAAGATTGCCGGATAAAAAGGTGAGGCACAACTCAGATCAAACTGATTGACTATGAGAGCTGACAAGTGTTTCAGCCGGTATAAAAATCATCTCCTTGAAAGAAATCGCATCAGACTTCATTGAAAAAAGCACTGAAAGGGCTGCTGACCGGGACCATCGGCAAAAAATCAATTTTAATATTGGCCGATATAACGCCGTGGTGCCAACAGGCAAGCAACAATTCTCTGATATAAACCTCGCAAGGGAAAAAGCGAAAAATTTGAAATGGAAGGCAGTAGAGTCCCTGGACGCTCAGCTAGAAAAATTTGAAGCAGCCATTACTAAACGCGGCACAAAGGTGATTTGGGCAGAAGATGCGCAACAGGCTTGTGATGAAATTTTGAAGATTTGCAAAGAAAAGAATTGCCGCACCCTCGTGAAGAGTAAATAGGCCTAAATGAATTTTTAGAAAAAAATCACATCGAAAGCGTAGAAACGGATCTTGGAGAATATATCCAACAATTGGCCGGTGAGCCGCCCTATCACATTGTTACGCCAGCCATGCATAAGAGCAAGGAAGATGTAGCCAAACTATTTGCCGAAAAATTAGGAACGGATCCTCGGCTCACACCAGAACAGCTCACCCTCGTTGCCCGAAGAACACTTCGTGAGAAATACATGCAAGCGGAGGTGGGAATTACCGGTGCTAATTTTGTTATCGCTGACGTTGGCGCCATTGCTGTTACGGAAAACGAAGGAAATGGAAGGCTTAGCTGTGCATGGCCAAAAACTCATATAGTAGTTACAGGTATTGAGAAACTGATCCCGTCCTTAACCGATCTTGCGCTGTTTTGGCCCTTACTCGCCACTTATGGTACCGGACAAAGAATAACAGTTTACAATACTATTGTGACAGGTCCGCGACAACCCGGGGAGACAGACGGCCCTGAAGAAATGTATGTGATCCTTCTTGACAATGGCCGGACCAACATCCTGGCAAATGAAAAAACCAGGGAGAGTTTGTATTGCATTCGTTGTGGCGCGTGTCTTAATGCATGTCCAGTCTATAAGAACATTGGAGGGCACACCTACGCCACCCCTTACAGTGGACCCATTGGTTCAGTTATTACTCCTCACTTAAAAAATATGGATGAATGGAAGCATTTAAGTTATGCTTCCTCGCTATGCGGAAACTGTACAGAAGTGTGTGCTGTGAAAATTAATCTGCATGAACTGTTGTTGGAAAATCGTCATGAATCAGTGGAAGAAGGCGACAGTCCCTTCACTGAACGAATGGCATGGAAGGTGTGGAAACAAGCGATGCTTCACCGTAGCTACATGAACATGGGAAGCAGTACAATGAAAAATTGGGTAGTCAATAAGTTCTTGATCGATTGGAAAAAACATCGCGGGGACATTGAGTTTCCCAAGAAATCATTCAACCAGATCTGGAAAGAAAAATATGGAAGTCGCTGAATCAGTCAACCCATGTTTTCTTGTTTAACTTTTATCTATGCCGGACCAGGTGGAATACTATAATCGTTTCGGTGAATTATACAGAGAGGACATATTAACTTGCCCGGAGCCGGAATTTTGGACCACTGATTATAAGAATAGGGGCCGTGTCTATACAGAGATGGTGCAAAGAATCAGGGAACAAACACGCCTTGTTGAAGAATTCTTTATTATTACGGCGCCTGTCCTCGATATTGGTTGCGGTTTTGGGCGACAGGCTATTGTCCTGGCAAGAAATGGATTTACCGTAATCGGTTTTGATACCAGCAAAACGTTCATTGAGATTGCCAAGGAACTCTTCAACAGACATAATTTGCCGGGCAAATTCTCGAGCAGCAACCTTGAGAATCTTCCTCCGGATAAATTCTCACAGATCATTTTAT